>JAKIUV010000001.1 GCA_021647375.1 Robiginitomaculum sp. | reverse complement strand
GGGCGACAATGTGAACATTAATGTCGAATTAATCGTACCAATCGCAATGGAAGAAAGCCTACGCTTCGCCATCCGCGAAGGTGGCCGCACAGTTGGTGCCGGCGTTGTCGGTAAAATTATTGAGTAGAGTTATCGGGTTGCCCGCATTCCCTTTTTGGGGGCGGCCCGTTTTTATTGTTTAAAGTGATATCGGCCTGAAGACAGGAAAAGAAGATTATGGAACGTCAAAATATACGCATCCGGCTAAAAGCCTTCGATCACAGAATTCTGGATCATTCGACCCAGGAGATTGTGAACACGGCAAAGCGGACAGGCGCGCAAGTTCGCGGCCCTATTCCGCTTCCGACGCGCATCGAAAAATTTACGGTCAACCGTTCACCGCATGTGAACAAGAAGTCCCGTGAACAATTCGAAATTCGCACGCATAAACGCATGCTCGATATCGTCGATCCAACCCCGCAAACCGTGGACGCGCTGATGAAGCTCGACTTGGCTGCCGGTGTTGATATCGAGATTAAGTTAGGAGCGTAGGCCGATGTTACATCAATCTCAACGGGCTGGTATTTTAGCCAAAAAACTTGGCATGACCCGAGTGTTTACGGAAGAGGGCGCGGTTGTGCCTGTAACCGTATTGGCGCTTGAGGGTTGTCAGGTTGTTGCTCAGAAAACCCAAGAGCGCGACGGTTATACCGCCTTGCAACTGGGTTCAGGTGCAGCCAAGCCGAAGCGTGTCTCTAAGGCTGAGCGCGAACGTTTCGCGAAAGCTAAAGTTGCGCCTAAAATGAAACTCGTCGAGTTTCGTGTCGCGGGCGAAAATATGATTGAGGTCGGCGCAAGTATGAGTGCAGACCACTTTGTTTCTGGCCAGAAGGTTGACGTATCGGGTATATCCATTGGTAAAGGTTTCCAAGGGGCCATGAAGCGTCATAACTTTGGTGGCTTGCGCGCGACCCACGGTGTGTCTATCTCGCATAGATCCCATGGCTCGACCGGTCAGTGTCAAGATCCGGGCAAGGTTTTCAAAGGTAAGAAAATGGCTGGCCATATGGGCGCCGTTCGCACGACTACGCAAAACCTTGAAATCGTCCGTACTGATGCTGAAGATGGTCTTATTTTGATACGCGGTTCAGTTCCGGGTTCAAAGGGGACATGGATTGAAATCCGTGATGCCGTTAAAGGCGCAAAAATGGCCGATTTGCCATTGCCGGGTAAATTTACAGTCGGTGCAAGTGAAGAAAAAGCAGAAGCTAAAGCGGCTCCTGCGCCTGCTCCAGGAAAATCGGGTGAGGAAGAATAGTCATGAAAATTGATGTGCAAACATTAGCGGCTAAGAAATCAGGGTCTGTGACCTTGGACAAAGCTGTGTTCGGCTGTGAGCCGCGCAAAGACATCCTACACCGCATGGTGCGTTACCAATTGGCCAAGCGCCGTTCTGGTACGCATTTCGTGCAAGAGCGTGGTGATGTTAAGAAAACAACCAAGCGTATTGGTAGCCAAAAGGGCGGCGGTACTGCGCGTCACGGTAACGGGTCCGTTTCCCAGTTCCGTGGTGGTGGCAAGGCGCACGGACCTCGCGTTCGTGACCATAGCCATAGCTTGCCGAAAAAGGTCCGGGCAATGGCGCTACGCCACGCTTTGTCTGCTAAGGCAGGGTCTGGTGAGATAATCATTCTTGACGATGCCGTAATGAAGGCCGCAAAAACTGCAGATTTGAAAAAATCTTTGGCGAAACTAGGTCTTGAAAATGCATTGCTGATTAGTGGTTCTTCTGTTGATGAGAACTTCTCAAAAGCTGCGCGCAACATTCCAAACTTTGACGTATTGCCGTCACAGGGTGCGAATGTTTATGATATTCTAAGGCGTCACACATTGGTGTTGACCAAGCAAGCGGTCACAGATTTGGAGGCTAGGTTAACATGAGCATGAAAGCTAAATATTACGATGCAATCGTTGCGCCGATTGTCACGGAAAAAGCAACAATTCTGTCCGAACACAATCAAGTGGTTTTTGAAGTGCCTGTCGCGGCCACAAAGCCTGAAATTAAAGAAGCTGTTGAGCAATTGTTTAAAGTGACGGTGGAAGCCGTGAATACGATTCGCCAAAAAGGCAAGACCAAGAAATTTCGCGGTCATGCAGGGCGTCGTAAAATGATCAAGAAAGCGATTGTTACGCTCAAAGACGGCGACGTCATTGATATTGCTAGCGGTCTGTAGGAGGAAAACATGGCGTTAAATACATATAATCCAACCTCCCCGTCGCGCCGGGCATTAGTGCAGGTTGACCGTAGCGAGCTTTATAAGGGCAAGCCGGAAAAAGCATTGACTGAGGGTCTGTCCAAAAGTGGTGGCCGCAACAATGCGGGCCGTATCACTATGCGCCGCCAAGGTGGTGGTCATAAACGGTCTTACCGCATCATTGATTTTAAGCGCCGCAAATTTGACGTGCCTGCGACGGTTGTTAATCTGCAATACGATCCAAACCGGACGGCATTTATCGCGCTTCTTAAGTATAAAGACGGTGAGAAAGCCTATATCATTGCACCCCAGCGTCTCGCCAAAGGCGACACGGTTATCGCGGGTAAAAAGGTTGATATTAAGCCGGGCAATGCAATGCCAATTCGCTCAATTCCGGTTGGTACAATTATCCACAATATCGAGATGAAGCCCGCCAAAGGTGCCCAAATCGCCCGATCTGCTGGTGCCTATGCCCAGCTTGTTGGTCGGGATGCTGGTTATGCGCAAATTAGGCTCAAGTCCGGCGAAGTCCGCTTGATCCACCAAGAATGCATGGCAACAATTGGTGCGGTTTCAAACCCGGATCACATGAACATAAACCTTGGTAAAGCTGGCCGCAAACGCTGGCTTGGTAAACGCCCGCAAGTTCGCGGTGTTGCTATGAACCCAGTTGATCACCCACACGGTGGTGGTGAAGGGCGGACGTCCGGTGGTCGTCACCCGGTTACGCCTTGGGGTAAGCCTACAAAAGGTGCGCGCACGCGCTCAAACAAAGCTTCGGATAAGTTTATTATCCGTTCGCGTCACAAGAAAAAGAAACGCTAAGGATTAGATATGCCACGTTCTGTATGGAAAGGTCCGTTTGTTGATGGGTATCTGCTGAAAAAAGCAGAAGCTTCTCACGCTGAAGGCCGTAGAAAACCGATTAAAACATGGTCGCGCCGTTCAACGGTGATGCCGCAATTTATTGGCCTGACATTTCAGGTTTATAACGGGAAGAAGTTTATTCCGGTGTTGATCAGCGAAGATATGGTTGGTCACAAACTGGGCGAGTTCTCACCGACACGCACTTATCACGGCCACGGCGGTGATAAAAAAGCGAAACGGAGCTAGAGATGTCCAAAGAGAAAAACAAACGCCGCGTCGCGGACAACGAAGCTATGGCAAAAGTCCGTATGTTGCGTACCAGTCCGCAAAAGCTGAATCTTGTTGCGCAAATGATACGCGGCAAGAAAGTGCAAACTGCGCTCGACGATTTGACATTTAGCCGTAAGCGGATTGCAAAAGACGTGTACAAATGTCTGTATTCTGCAATCTCTAACGCGGAAAACAATCACGGTCTCGACCTTGATGATCTGATTGTTTCGGAAGCGTTTGTCGGTAAAAATCTGGTTATGAAACGTTTTAAAGCACGGGCGCGCGGTCGCGGTGCGCAAATTTTAAAGCCGTTTTCAGAGCTTACAATCATCGTTCGCGCACCAAGTGCCGAGCAAGAGGAGGCTTCCTAATGGGACAGAAAGTAAATCCAATTGGCTTGCGCCTCGGTATTAACCGGACTTGGGAATCTCGTTGGTACGCCAACACCAATGACTATGGTGATATGCTACACGCCGATTTGACCATGCGGAATTATATCTTCAAAGAATTGGCCGCGGCGTCTATTTCGCGCGTCATCATTGAGCGCCCGCACAAAACTTGCCGTATCACAATTCACACGGCACGTCCGGGTATTGTTATCGGCAAAAAAGGTGCGGACATCGAAAGTTTGCGCGCCAAATTGCAAAAATATGTGGACGGTGAATTGTTCATCAATTTGGTTGAAGTGCGTAAGCCTGAAATCGATGCGAAAATTGTTGCTGACAGTATTGCCCAGCAGCTAGAGCGCCGCGTGTCTTACCGCCGTGCCATGAAGCGGTCTTTACAAACGGCTATGCGTATGGGCGCAATTGGCTGCAAGATTAAGTGTGGTGGTCGCCTCGGCGGTATCGAAATCGCTCGTGATGAGCAATACCAAGAAGGCAGTGTGCCTCTGCATACGCTCCGTGCTGACATCGATTACGGGACAGCGAGCGCTATGACGACAATGGGTATTATCGGCATCAAAGTTTGGATCAATAAGGGCGAGATCATGGAACACGATCCCTATGCCCACGACAAACGCATTGCCGAGCAAAGCGGCGGCGGACGTCCGCAAGGTCAACGCACTGGTGGTCGCCCACAAGGTGGCCGTGGACGCGGCAGATAAGGAATGGGGCGGAGAGAGTTCTCGTCGCTAATTAGGAAATAAAGACATGTTACAGCCAAAACGTACAAAATTTCGCAAAGCCCATAAGGGGCGGATTAAAGGCATGGCCAAAGGCGGCACTGCACTTAATTTCGGATCATATGGTCTGAAAGCTCTTGAGCCTAGCCGCGTTACTGCGCGCCAGATCGAGGCGACACGCCGTGCCATTACCCGTCATATGAAGCGGGCTGGTCGTGTGTGGATTCGGATATTCCCAGATGTGCCTGTGACGAAAAAACCAACCGAAGTCCGTATGGGTAAAGGTAAGGGTAGTGTAGAATTTTGGGCGGCTAAAGTGAAGCCGGGCCGGATCATGTTTGAAATCGACGGTGTGAACGACGAGACAGCTCGTCAAGCATTGGCGCTTGGTGCAGCTAAACTGCCGATTAAGTGTAAAATCGTCACCAGACCCGGCGAACAGTAGAGCGAGTAGGAAAATATCATGAACACGATAGACTTACGCAATATGAGCGAAGATCAACTGGGCGAAGAGCTGGTTAATCTTAAAAAAGAACAATTTAATCTGCGCTTCCAGCAGGCAACAAGCCAATTGGAAAAGCCGGCACGTATTCGTATTGTGCGCCGCGCCATTGCCCAGGTTAAAACCATTATGCGGGAACAAAAAAACACCGCTAAAACCGAAGCGAAGAAGTAGGATAAGCCATGCCAAGACGAATATTACAAGGTGTTGTGGTCAGTGATAAAGGCCAAAAAACCATCGTGGTACGGGTTGACCGTACTTACCTTCATCCTTTGCTGCAAAAGACTTTGCGTAAATCAAAGAAATATCATGCACATGATGAGGACAACCAATTCAAGACAGGTGATCAGGTTCGTATTCGCGAATGTCCGCCAAAATCAAAGCTAAAACGCTGGGAAGTAATAACTGCTTAGGTCTTTGACCGCCGTAAAACTTACTCAAGTGGACTATTTAAGAGGCCAATTATGATACAAATGCAAACAAATTTGGAAGTTGCTGACAACTCCGGCGCCAAGCGCGTACAGTGCATTAAAGTGCTGGGCGGTTCACACCGTCGTTATGCCAGCGTCGGTGATGTTATAGTCGTTTCCATCAAAGAAGCCGCGCCGCGCTCGCGGGTAAAAAAGGGTGAAGTTCGCCGTGCCGTAGTTGTGCGCGTCAAGAAAGACATCCAGCGTCCCGACGGAAGCGTTATTCGCTTTGACAGCAATGCTGCGGTTATTGTCAACAATAACGGCGAGCTACTCGGTACACGGATTTTTGGCCCTGTTCCTCGTGAGCTGCGTGCGAAAAACCAAATGAAAATCATCTCTCTAGCGCCGGAGGTTCTGTAATGGCTGCCAAGATTAAAAAGGGCGATTACGTCCAGGTTATTTCCGGTTCTCTTAAGAACGGAAAAGGCAAAAAAGGCGAAGTCCTACGGGTCTTTACTAAAGAAAACCGGGTTCTGGTTGCTGGCATCAACATGGTCAAACGCCATGTCAAGCCAACCCAGGAAGATCCTGAGGGTGGGATCAAAACATTTGAAGCACCGATTGCGGTCTCGAATGTAGCCCATATTGACCCGAAAGACGGTAAACCGACACGGGTTGGATTTAAGACGTTGAAAGACGGCAAAAAAGTGCGCGTAGCCAAACGCTCAGGAGAAGTGATCGATGACTGATACATATGAACCAAGACTAGCTAAGAAGTACCGCGAGAAGACACGCGCTATGATGAAAGAAAAATTTGGCTATACGAATGATATGCAAATCCCTAAAATAACAAAAGTTGTTGTTAATATGGGCGTCGGCGAAGCCGTTGGTGACAGCAAGAAAACCAAATTTGCTTTGGCGGATATGGAGCTGATTACAGGTCAAAAACCTGTTATGACGATTGCCAAGAAATCTGTTGCGACATTTAAATTGCGCGAAGGTATGAATATTGGCTCTAAAGTCACATTGCGCCGTGATACTATGTATGAATTCATCGACCGCTTGACCAATATCGCGCTCCCGCGCGTGAGAGACTTTCGCGGGCTGAACGCAAAGAGTTTTGACGGCAATGGGAATTTCGCTATGGGCCTAAAAGAGCAAATCGTGTTTCCTGAAATCGATTATGATAAAGTGGACACAATTCGTGGTATGGACATTGTTGTTTGCACCAGTGCGAAAACAGACGAAGAAGCAAAGGCACTATTGGCCGAGTTCGATTTTCCTTTCAAGAAATAGGAAAATAAGCCGGACTAACGCAATAGGCAAAGCGAGCCAGCCGCTCGCAACAACGGAGAAAAAAATGGCAAAAGTAAGCGCAGTAGAGCGCAACGAGAAAAGAAAAAAAATGGTCGCGAAATACGCCGCCAAACGTGCTGAATTAAAGGCAATAGCCCGCAATCAGGACCTGCCTGTGGAAGAGCGCTTTGCCGCTCAGCTCAAGCTGTCTAAATTGCCGCGCAACTCGGCGCCAACGCGGGTGCGTAATCGCTGTCGGGTTACTGGTCGTCCGCGCGGTTATTACCGTAAAATGCAAATGTCCCGTATTGCCCTTCGTGAACTTGGTTCACAAGGTCTGTTGCCGGGTCTAACGAAATCAAGCTGGTAGGAGGGTAATATGTCATTTAGTGATCCCCTTGGTGATATGCTCACCCGCATCAGAAACGCCCACCTGCGCGGCAAATCCAAATGCGATACGCCTGCGTCCAATTTGCGTGGTCGTGTGCTAGACGTGCTTGAAAGCGAAGGTTATATTCGCGGTTATGCTTCCATCGAAAAAGACGGTTTCAGACATTTTGAAATCGAGCTTAAATATTTCGAAGGTGAGCCGGTTATCCGCCATATCTCGCGTATTTCCAAGCCAGGTCGCCGGGTGTATTCATCCGTGAAAAGCTTGCCACAGGTTCGTAATGGTCTGGGCATTTCAATCCTTTCTACGCCTAAAGGCGTGATGTCAGATAATATTGCCCGCGACGAAAATGTCGGCGGCGAAATTCTCTGCCAGGTATCATAGAGAAGAGAGGGAGAACGATATGTCACGTATTGGAAAAAATCCTGTAACTGTGCCAGCTGGCGTTACTTTGACCCAAAATGGTCAAACTGTTAGCGTCAAAGGCTCAAAAGGTACACTTGAATTTACTATGCCGTCTGCCGTAACTGGTAAATTGGACGGTGATCAGTTTACGGTTAAACCTGTAAATGACACCAAAGAAGCGCGGTCTATGTGGGGCATGTCCCGCACCATGATTGCAAATTTGATTGAAGGTGTAACCAATGGTTATACAAAAAATCTTGAGCTGCGCGGTGTTGGTTACAGAGCTGCGATGAAAGGCTCTACATTGTCTTTGCAGCTTGGTCTGTCACATGAAGTTAATTACACCGCACCCGAGGGCATCTCTATTGTTGTCCCCAAAGCGACCGAAATTAACGTGTCCGGCATTAACAAACAAATGGTTGGTCAAGTGGCTGCGGAAATCCGTTCCTACAGAAAACCAGAACCTTATAAGGGCAAAGGTATTCGCTATGTAGGCGAATTTGTCCGTCAAAAAGAGGGTAAGAAGAAGTAAGATGAAAACAACACAAGAAAAATTGAAACGCCGCGCCGAGCGTGTGCGCCGCCGCCTCAAGAAAAATGCGAATGGCCAACCACGTCTGTCGGTTTACCGCAGTTCGAAAAACATCTCTGCCCAAATCATTGACGATAGCAAAGGTGTGACACTCGCATCTGCATCGACTTTGGAAAAAGATTTGAAAAAATCTAAGGGCACAGACGTAGCTGCCGCAACGGTCATTGGTAAATTAATCGGTGAGCGGGCGAAAAAAGCTGGTGTTAAACAAGTGGTTTTTGATCGGGGTGGGTATTTATACCATGGCCGTGTTAAGGCTCTAGCAGAGGCCGCTCGCGAAGCTGGCCTCAAGTTTTAGTAGGATTTAGGAGACGTTATGGCACGCCGTGATGATAAAAGAGGTAAGCGCGACCGCGATGAGCAGGACGAATTTGCTGAGAAACTGGTACACATTAACCGTGTAGCCAAGACCGTTAAAGGTGGTCGCAATATGAGCTTTGCTGCTCTGGTTGTGGTCGGCGACGGCAAAGGCCAAGTTGGTTTTGGTAAGGGTAAAGCCCAAGAAGTTCCAGAATGTATCCGTAAAGGTACAGAGCTGGCGCGCAAAAGCTTGATCCGGGTGCCAATGCGCGAGGGTCGTACTTTGCATCATGATTGCAAAGGCCGTCACGGTGCAGGTAAGGTACTTCTTCGTGCAGCGCCTCCGGGAACTGGTATTATTGCTGGTGGTCCAATGCGTGCCGTATTGGAAAGTTTGGGAATGCAGGACGTTGTGGCAAAATCCACAGGTAGTTCCAACCCATACAACATGGTTCGTGCAACATTTGATGCGCTTAAATCACAAGAAAACCCACGTATGATCGCTGCAAAACGCGGTAAAAAAGTTGGGGATATTGTTGGCCGTCGTCGTGATGGTGCCGATTCGGCAACAGCTGGTGATAGCGCGGACGTCTAATAGGCTCCCGCCAATAGGCAAATAAAGAGTAAAGAGAAGTATTATGGCTAAAAAAGCAACAGTCACAGTTCGCCAGACAGGGTCCTCGACCCGCCGTCCAAAAGATCAGCACGCCACATTGGTTGGCCTTGGTCTGGGGCGGATTGGCAAACAAAGAACATTAGAAGACACACCATCAGTGCGCGGAATGATCCGCAAAGTGGCACATATGGTAGAAATAGTTGAAGCATAACCACCTTAATTGGTTGGCCAGAAATGGTCGGAATGCGTACGGAGAATATGATGCGTTTAAATGAACTACATGACAATCCAGGTGCCACCAAAAACCGCCGACGTATTGGGCGCGGTATTGGTTCTGGCAAAGGCAAAACCGGTGGCCGTGGCGTCAAAGGTCAAAAGTCACGCTCAGGTGTGACGATCAAGGGCTTTGAAGGCGGTCAAATGCCTATCTTTAAGCGTTTGCCAAAACGCGGATTTAACAAACCCAACCGCAAGAAATTTGCGGAAGTGTCTATCCGCCGCTTGGGGCAAGCCATTGAAGCTGGCGTCCTCGATTTGAAAAAAGACGTGGATGCCAATGCATTGGTTGCTGCGGGTGTTATCCGCCGCGCCCATGATGGTGTGCGTTTGCTTGGTACGGGCAAATTGTCTGCTGCGGTAAACTTGACGGTTTCCTATGCAACCCCTGGCGCACAGAAAATCATTGAAAAAGCCAAAGGCTCTGTCACGATTTCCGACGCCAAGCCTGTTAAGCCGGAAGATGCCCCAAAAGCAGAGAAGCCAAAAGCTAAAAAACCAGCCGCTAAACCAGCTGCAAAAAAAGCTGCTGCGCCAAAAGCAGAAAAAGCTCCGGCTAAAAAAGCAGCTCCAAAGAAAGCAGCCAAGAAAGACGAAGTTGCCCGTCACGTTCCTTATTGGGAAGCTGTAAAAAAATATGACGCAAAAGCCGACGAAGACGTTGTGCGCAAGATCGTTAATTATTGTGGTATAGCTCTGAACAGCCGCGACGGTAAATTTGTTGCCTGTACGGACGAAGAAGAGCGCACTACGGTTCGCGATGGTTTCTTGAAAAAGAAATTGAGCCTTAAGGGTGATGATGCTGATCTGGACGCCAAAGTTATGGCCGTCTGCGAGCAAATGAAGAAAGACCGTTTGAAAAATCGGGTTATCTTCTACTATCTTTTGGCACAAAATGAAAAAATGCTTGGAGATCTCTAATACGAGACCTTTAAATTTGTAATTGGTTCCCCATATGAGGGGCTATTGCAAAAGGGAAAACAAAATGGCATCTGCATCAGAACAGCTAGCACAGAATTTAAGCTTCGGCACATTTGGTAAAGCCAAAGAATTGCAAAAGCGGCTTTTGTTCACTGTAATGATTCTGATTGTCTACCGTATAGGTACATTTATCCCTGTTCCGGGCGTTGATATGACGGCCTATGCAGAGATATTTAAAGTCGGCGGTGAAGCAGGCGGTGGGGCAGGACTTCTGACCCGTATGAATATGTTTGCTGGTGGTGCGGTTGAGCGTATGGCCATATTTGCCCTCAATGTTATGCCTTATATTACCGCGTCGATTATTATGACGCTGATGAAAGGTTCTATCCCCACTCTTGTCGCGCTTGACAAAGACGGCGAGCAAGGGCGGAAGCAGATTAATCAATATACACGCTATTTGACGGTATTTTTGGCGGCTTTCCAAGCTTTTGGTATCGCAAGACTTCTTGAAAGCCAGGGTTTTGTCTATAATCCGGGTGCTTTCTTTGAGGCCACAGCCGTGATTACACTGGTCGGCGGCACCATGTTCTTGATGTGGATGGGTGAGCAGATAACGGCACGCGGTATTGGCAATGGGGTGTCCCTAATCATTCTGGCTGGTATTGTGGCTGAGCTACCCAAAGCGATTTTTCAGGTGTTTAACTTGAACGAAATCGGGTCGCTATCCGGTGGCTTGATGGTCATTATTCTTGTTATGGGGCTTGCCCTAATTGGGTTGATCGTTTTTGTGGAGCGGGCGCAGCGTAGGCTGTTGGTGCAATATCCCAAGCGTCAAGTGGCGGGCGGTAAAATGTTTGGCGGTGATAGTTCTTTCTTACCATTAAAGTTAAATGCAGCAGGCGTGATTCCGCCGATTTTTGCTTCTTCTATTTTATTGCTTCCTGCGACGGCGGGAACCTTTATTGCTGAAGATTCCCCTGGCTGGGTGCGGGCAATTCTGTCTCAGACAGGCTACGGCTCTCCAACATATTTGGTCATGTATGCGGTTTTGGTGATTTTCTTCTGTTTCTTCTATGTCCCCTATGTTTTTAAGCCAGAAGACACGGCTGACAATTTGCGTAAACATGGTGGATTTTTGCCTGGCATACGCCCTGGTGCGCGTACCGCTGAATATCTGAAATATGTCTTAAACCGGTTGACGTTTATTGGGGCTATTTATGTCGCGTTCGTGGTTGTCTTGCCGGAATTCGCAATTGCCCAAACTGGTGGTAAAATACCGCCCAGTGTGGCTATGCTTATCGGTGGTATGTCTTTGTTGATTGTTGTCTCCGTGACCCTTGATACGGTTGCGCAGGTTCAATCTCATCTGGTGGCGCACCAATATGAAGGCCTAATTAAGAAATCCCGTATGGGTCGTAGACGTAAGAAATAGTGGCTGCAATAGGTCCTTAAAGGGGAGTATGTGACATGAATATCGTAATGTTCGGCCCACCTGCGGCTGGTAAAGGAACGCAAGCAAAGCGCCTCACAGCGGAACGTGGTCTCATACAGCTTTCCACTGGTGACATGCTTCGCGCCGCCCGCACGTCTGGTTCCGAGCTTGGCAAAAAAGTTGCCGGCATTATGGATAGGGGGGATCTGGTTTCAGATGAAATCGTCATTGCTCTGATCGAAGAGCAATTGGACGCGCAAAAAGATGCGCCTGGATTTATTTTTGACGGTTTCCCGCGCACGGTTGAGCAGGCCAAGGCGCTCGATGCTACGCTTAAGAGGCGGGGGCTAGAAGTCGACGGCGTTATTCGGCTTTGCGTAGATGATAATGTGTTATTGGGACGTATTGAAAAGCGTTTTAAGGAAGAAGGCCGCAAGGATGACAACCCGGAAAGCTTTAAAATACGGCTTGAGAATTACCATAAACAAACGGCGCCATTGCTGCCTTTTTATGCGGCACAAGGTAAATTGACCGAAGTGGACGGCCTTGCAGAAATAGATACAGTTGCTACCGCCATCTCTCGGGTGTTGGATATGCAAAAAACTGGTATAGAGACGAATGCGAAGCCGTGGTGGAAGAAAATTTTTGGCGGCTGAATTCAGCTTGAGGAATAACAGTAAAAAGTCGCAAATTAGAGCAATTGTAAGGTTGACCTTGGCGGCTAAGAGGATATAACTACCCGCTTTCGCGGAATCTGTTGAAATACGGGTCGGACGTGTGATTTTTCATGTGCGGCGTGCTTTCATTTGTAAGACAGTTCCCGAGGTTTAGGATTATTAAAGGAGAGCCATTGTGGCACGGATTGCAGGTGTAAACATACCAACTAATAAACGCGTCGTTATCGCGCTAACATATATTCACGGCATTGGCCCAGCGAAATCCGTTGAGATTTGCGAAAAGGTCGGCGTCGAAGACACGCGCCGGGTGCAAGATCTTAGCGATGCTGATATTGCCAACATCCGCGATGCGATTTCCGATAGCCATTTGGTTGAGGGTGATTTACGCCGCCAGACTTCAATGAATATCAAGCGGTTGATGGACATGGGTAATTACCGTGGTCTTCGTCACCGCCGTGGCCTGCCCGTTCGTGGTCAGCGTACACATACTAATGCACGTACCCGCAAAGGCCCTGCTAAGGCCATTGCTGGCAAGAAGAAATAGGATAGGTCAAAATGGCTAAAGAACCGGGTCGCGTCCGCCGCGCTGATAGAAAAAATATCACTTCAGGTGTTGCGCACGTCAATGCGACATTTAATAATACAATGATCACCATTGCTGATATTCAAGGCAATACAATTGCTTGGTGTTCCGCTGGTGCCATGGGCTTTAAAGGCTCGCGTAAATCTACGCCCTACGCGGCGCAGGTTGCTGCCGAAGAAGTGGCGCGCAAAGCACAAGACCACGGCATGCAAACCCTAGAAATTAATGTAAACGGCCCAGGCTCTGGCCGCGAAAGCGCCGTGCGTGCGCTGCAAGCCGCTGGCCTAACCATTACCACTATTCGCGACGTTACACCCATTCCGCACAATGGTTGTCGTCCACCTAAACGCCGCAGAGTTTAAGAAGAGTTTAAGAGAAGCGTTTAGTCCCTAATTCAAACCTTTAATCAAGAGGTCCACCGTGATTGAAAAAAATTGGCAAGAACTTATCCGTCCGATCAACCCTGAGGTTGAGCCTGGAAAGGTGCCTGAAAGACAAGCTACGATTATCGCAGAACCACTAGAGCGTGGTTTTGGCATGACTGTTGGTAATGCGCTACGCCGCGTTTTGCTATCGTCCTTACAAGGTGCTGCCGTTACATCTATCCAGATCGACGGCGTTGTCCACGAGTTCACCTCTATCCCGGGTGTGCGCGAGGATGTCACCAATATCGTGCTCAACATGAAAGGCCTGGCAGTGCGTATGCATTCCGAAGGGCCGAAGCGTTTGCTCCTTAAAAAATCTGGTGCTGGCCCCGTAACAGGTGCCGACATCGAAGAAACTGCCGATGTTGAAATTCTGAACCCTGACCATGTGATTTGTACCATGGACGAGGACACAGACCTGCGCATGGAATTGACCGTGAATACGGGCAAGGGCTATGTGGCGGCTTCTGAATCCCGTCCAGAAGATGCGCCCATCGGCCTGATTAGTATTGATGCTCTGTATAGCCCGGTGACCCGCGTCACTTACCGCGTTGAAAATACCCGCGAAGGCCAAGTGCTTGATTATGATAAGCTTCTAATAGACGTTGAGACCAACGGTGCGGTTACGCCCGAGGATGCTATCGCTGTTGCTGCGCGTATTTTGCAAGATCAGTTCCAGGTGTTTGTCAATTTCGACGATCCGGAAGACATTGGTCGCGGCGAAGAAAAAGACGAGCTTGATTTCAATCCTGCACTTCTGCGCAAGGTGGACGAGCTGGAACTTTCGGTTCGTTCAGCAAACTGCCTGAAAAACGATAATATCGTTTATATTGGCGATTTGATTTTGAAATCCGAAGCAGAAATGCTTCGCACTCCGAATTTTGGCCGCAAATCTTTGAACGAAATCAAAGAAGTGTTGGCTGCTATGGGCTTGCACCTCGGTATGGACGCGCCAAATTGGCCGCCTGAAAACATCGAAGAGCTGGCTAAAAAATACGACGACCATTTTTAATAATAAGTCCCATAAGGGGAAACAAGAATAAGGAATACAGCCATGCGCCACCGCATTGCCCACCGGAAACTCAACAGAACAAGCTCGCACCGTAAAGCGATGTTCGCCAATATGTCTTCTAGCTTGATTGAGCATGAGCAGATTGTAACCACTGTGCCAAAAGCCAAAGAGCTTCGCCCGTTCGTGGAAAAGCTAATAACTTTGGCTAAAAAAGGTGACCTCGGTTCACGCCGTATCGCCATTGCCCGCACACGCAACGTCGATATGAGCAAGAAATTGTTCGACGTGCTTGGGCCGCGCTATAAAGACCGTCAAGGTGGCTATATCCGGATTATGAAAGCTGGTTACCGCTACGGCGACAACGCGCCCATGGCGGTTATCGAATTTGTAGACCGCGACGAAACGGCCAAAGGCGCCGGCGACCGCGCGCGGGTTGAAGCCGAGGAAAAAGCTGAAGCCTAAGCCGCTCAAACCTAACAACTTGGCGGAATATTTGCTAATATTGTCAAATAATCACTGCATAAACCCGCCCCCTTTGGCGGGTTTTTTGCTATAATGAGTGGGGGTGTCCCGATATTGGGCACTGAACTGTGGAGGTGTGCGTGCAAAACTTTGTAAAAACTATGATTCTTGGCAGTATAGTATCTGGCGGGTTCAGCCTTTTTGGCTTAACAGCGAATGCGCAAAACCGAGATATAAGCCCGACCATTCTCATAGAAACCGGGCCAAGTGATAATCCGGCTTACCGCCGTATGGTGTTTGTGAAATACCTGAATGGCAGCACCGTCACTTCAAATTACAAAGCCTATAATCGCCGCGAATTCATTAATATACCGGACAGAAATGCTTCGGATAATGTCCGCGCCTGTGCCAAGAGCCGTGCGACCCCGCTGCCAGAAATCAAAGCTTTCCAGCGTGATGAAGCTGCCCGCAAACGCAAAAACCAAACCCCCGAAACCCGCAACTTTTGCATAAAAAACATAAAAAGCTGGACCGCAGGCAACAAAGACAAATACCTAAACCCAATCTTCGCAGGCATGCCCTATGTGGCAAAGGCAAAATAAGGGCGTTAGGTAGGGAACCCATCTTCTAAGTAGCTACTGCCCCATAACCCTAGGGTCTATTGCATATGAATTTTCAAATATGTTTCTTTAAAAAGCATTCCCTTCATCCTCACCCCGATTGCACTGGTGTACAAGAGGCAGGCTATGCATTCCGGTTTAAGTTTTTCACGAAAGTTCATCTCCAAAATTCATTAATTTAACACCAAAACTACTCCTAAGATACCGCTCATACCTGCGCATGCAGGTATCCACCTCCGGGTTTACGGATTTTACCGATAGTTCGACGATAGACCCCTGTATACACAGGGGTGAGCGGGGTATGGGGTGGTTTTTTTGGTGAAAATTACTGAATTTTATGCTGAAATCGTATGTAAAGTTCAAACTGGACATCAGTGCCCCGCTTGCAGGCGGGAAGGCGGGAATTCAGTTAGAGTTTTGCTGCTTGGTATTGATGATGTGGGTTATAAATTCGATCTGTGGTTAAACCGTTACGCAAATCCTCCCGGCATAACTTAGAATAAACCCACTCCGCCAAAACGTCGCACTTGCACAAATATTCATCACACCCATATAGTTCGTAACAGCGAATTTTTATGGCGTGTTTGGTTATGCCGGGCGCGCCGGAAGTGGAGATTATTATGAACATTGAACAATACACCAATCGGGCGAAATCTGTGGTGCAAGCGGCGCAATCCCTAGCTTTGGAGCGTTCGCACCAACAAGTGGCGCAAGCCCATATTTTATCGGCATTGCTGGACGAGGAGGCTCAAAACGGGAAAAGCTTGGTGACCAGCCTTGTGCGCACATCTGGGGCTGACGCGCAAACACTTAAATCTGGCGCTCAAGAATTGCTCAGGAAAACCCCGGCTGTGGGCGGCTCCGGTGTCGGCAACCTTAGCTTAAGCAGAGAGGCTGGCAAGGTATTTGCCGTCGCCGAATCTGCCGCTAAAAAAGCGGGCGATAAATATGTGACTGTTGAGGGTCTGTTTTTGGCGCTTATCCTGAGCGCGGATAAAGACATGAAAGCTTTATTGGAGAGCGCGAGCGTCGATGTTTCGCGCATTGCTGCTGCCATCAAAAACTTGCGCGGCGACGAGCCTGTTACCAGCGAAAGTGCCGAAGATGCCTATGAGGCGCTCTCGAAATACACACGCGATTTGACGGCGGCTGCGCGGGACGGCAAAATGGATCCGGTAATAGGCCGGGACGAAGAAATCCGCCGCATTATTCAGGTCTTATCGCGCCGCTCTAAAAATAACCCCTTATTGATAGGCGAGCCGGGCGTCGGCAAAACCGCCATCGTCGAAGGGCTGGCCTTACGCATAATCAATGGTGATGTGCCGGAAAGTCTGAAAGATAAAGACTTGTTGTCTTTGGATTTGGGGTCTTTGATTGCAGGGGCAAAATATAGGGGCGAATTTGAAGAGCGGCTCAAGGCGGTGCTAAAAGAGATTGAAAAAGCTGACGGTAAAATCGTTTTGTTCATCGACGAAATTCATATGCTGGTTGGGGCAGGGAAAACTGACGGGGCTATGGACGCGGCTAATTTACTTAAGCCCGCATTGGCGCGGGGCGAACTGCACTGTATCGGTGCAACCACTTTGGATGAATACCGCAAGCATTTGGAAAAAGACGCGGCGCTTGCGCGGCGATTCCTAACAGTATTCGTGGACGAGCCGAGCGTAGAAGATACGATTTCTATCCTGCGCGGCATCAAAGATAAATACGAAGTCCACCACGGTATCCGTATTTCGGACGGGGCTATTGTTGCGGCGGCGAATCTATCCAACCGTTATATCACCGACCGGTTTTTGCCAGACAAAGCCATCGACCTTATGGACGAAGCTGCTTCTCGTTTAAGGATGCAGGTGGATAGCAAGCCCGAAGAGCTGGACGAAATAGACCGTAAATTAGTGCGCGCCCGTATTGAGGTCGAGGCCCTTAAACAAGAGAAAGATAAAGCGTCCAAAGAGCGGCTCGCATCGCGCCAAGAAGAAATCACCGAGCTTGAAGAACAGAGCAAAGAGCTGACCGCACGATGGCAAGCGGAAAAAGCCAAACTGGCTGGTGCGACTGAGATTAAAGAGAAGCTCGACCAAGCCCGCAATGTTTTGGCGGATGCAGTGCGGCGCGGTGATTACGAAGCTGCCGGACGCTTGCAACATGTGGAAATCCCGGAACTGGAAGATCAATTATTGGCCGCTGAACAAGCGGACGACGATGATACGGCTTTAGAGGCTGATGTGGTCAATGCTGATATGATAGCCAGTGTGGTAGCGCGGTGGACGGGGGTTCCCGTGGAGAAAATGCTAGAGGGTGAGCGGGATAAATTGCTGGCCATGGAAGATGTATTGGCTAAGCGCGTGGTCGGGCAGGCGCAAGCCGTGGCCGCCGTATCGGACGCCGTGCGCCGGGCTAGGGCAGGGCTAAAAGATCCCGCAAGACCCATTGGATCGTTCATGTTTTTAGGGCCGACAGGTGTCGGTAAAACCGAACTGACCAAGGCGCTGGCCGAATTTATGTTCGACGACGACCAAGCCATTACCCGCATAGATATGAGCGAGTATATGGAGAAACATTCCGTGTCGCGCCTCATCGGCGCCCCGCCTGGATATGTGGGTTACGACGAGGGCGGTATGCTCACCGAAGCCGTGCGCCGCCGTCCGTATCAGGTGGTATTGTTCGACGAGATCGAGAAAGCCCATCCGGATGTGTTCAATGTGCTATTGCAAGTTTTGGACGACGGGCGCTTGACCGACGGACAGGGACGCACGGTTGATTTCAAAAACTGCGTGATAATCCTGACCAGTAATATCGGTGCAGAATTTCTCGTCGCCCTCGGTGATGATGATAATGTTGATATGGCTCGCGAAGCCGTGATGGAACAAGTCAAAGCCCATTTCCGTCCAGAGTTTCTCAACCGTCTCGACGAAATATTGTTGTTCGAGCGGCTCAAGCCAGAGGTCATGGGCACCATTGTGGACATCCAGATTAAACGCCTGATGGGCTGGCTTAAAGACCGCGATATAACCATAGAACTAACCGACGCTGCCCGTACATGGCTGGCCGAAAAAGGTTATGACCCTGCCTTCGGCGCCAGGCCCCTAAAACGCGTCATCCAAAAAGCCGTGCAAGACGAACTCGCGCGGCAAGTTTTGGCGGGCAAGGTCAATAACGGTGACCATGTTAAGGTTGATGTGGGTAAAGACGGGTTGGCTTTGGTTGCTACCTAAACATTGCACGGCGGCGTATATTCAAGCGGTTATGCGCCGCCCTTGCACTGTGTTTGTACTTCGCGGAGCATGTCGAAAATGCGGGATTCTGCTGTGGTATCGTCCAGCGGTTTTTTGACCGTTGTCGGGCGCCATTTCATTTGCCAGTGGCTGGCATCATTATCCCAAACTACATTCAGGGGAATATCATCGCGCCCGGCTCTGAGGATAAAACGGATGAGACGATTATCCTTTGAACCCAGTGATTTGGATTTGGCGTAGTCTTCATTGTTTACGCCGCCATAGGCGTCCAGATCGCCGCCGCCAAAATTGACGGACATTTTGCAAACTTTTTTCTCGCTGTCCCCGAAATTTGTCGCCCGAAATAAACGCTCTTTCATGCCGTCTGCTTTGGTGACGGGGTAGGTGTGTAGGAGCGAAAAACCCGTCTCGGCTAGAACATTCAGTGCGGCTTGATCCTGTGTTGGAATAATCAGACGGTTGACCACATTCCCCGCGCTGTCCTTAAGCGCACCCGCGCCGTCAGAGGCGACGTCGACCATTTTTCCAGCCGCATCCGTGACCGCTATTACGGGCTTGGTGACCAATTTATAAGCACCATATCCAAATCCCAAAGCGGTGAGCATGACAATAGCAATGGCAACCCACTTCACGGCGCTAAAAGCATTATTGGCCACCTCTGCAACATTGCTAGCTTTGTCAGCGACCTCGGCGGTTTTACTGACGGCGGCTTTAAGCTTGCCCTTAGGCGGAGTTTCGCTGTTGTTCGGTTTTCGCGTGTCGTTACTCATATATGTCTCCCATAATTACATTTATAGGTGAGCCTTATGGGATGTGTCAAACTCTGAGCGGAGTGGTTTTCTAGTCAAAACCCAACGCCGAGTGAAAAGGGTCGCCGTTGGCATTTGTACTTTTGCGGACGGTGAGCGGGCGTTCGCCACCTTTAGTGAGATTAGTAATGCGGTATATTGAGCAAAGCTCAAAACGGTCAATGCGCTGGTGTAGATAACCGTCGTCGCCGGGGGGTGTAAAATTTATGGGACAATAGGAAAAACTGACCAGCTTGCCGTGCTTGGGCACACTATGCTTGAACAAGAATAATCTCTCTTTGCCAATTGTGCGCACCGTATCTGGTTGGTCTTGTACGCGGTCAATGTCGGTAACATCTATATGCAACGAATTTTGGTAGGCTCCCCCTTTATAGGGGTCGAGCAGAGGGCCGATATATCTATCGCCTTGATATTCTTTGCGCATACGAAAATGATCGCCTTGGAACAGGGCGTCATTGCGCCCGTCACTATCATTCGCCCAGTGGAGTGTCGTGCCGTACATCATACTAGGGTTAAAGGGCAGCGGTAGGTGGAACACGCGCGTATCGGGTTGCAGCCCGTCATTGCAAGACAGCTCCAGCCGCAATTTCTCGGGCAAACCATCAGTGGTAAATTCGCGGGCAAATGTCTTGATGACTTTAATTTGGCATTTGTGTTTGTGGTCATCAATACTGTCGGGGTCACCATTAGTGCGAAGCTGAATGACACCGTTTTTATCGAGTTTCCATGCCCATTTTGTGATATGCCCATACACGGCATAGGGCGAGTATGACCCGGTCGCCCACATATAGTCTTTTTCAAAAACCAATATACTTGCGCCTTCTACATATCGTCCGGTGGCTTCTAAACGACCGTCCAGAAAGCTGCTGTCAACCATGACAAGGCCGTTTAAATCTTCGGGTGAAAATACATATACTGGCGAAGCGGTGGGCGTAGGTGCGGTTTGTTTCTGGACATTTTGCGCAGGCACAACATTATCACGCGGCGTGCAAGCGAGCATAACAGCGGCGGCCAAGAAAATTACCAATAAACGTAAGGGTTTCACACACAATCCTATAATAGACGCCCGCATATTTACCACGTCCGCTTTCAAGGAGCAATGTAGTTTTAAAGGCGGGCTTGATAATTTGCCTGTAAATGATTATTGATAAACGATAATGCATGTTCTATATAGTTTCCATACTTAGCGAGAGAGAATATTGTGACATTATCTGCAAACCCCGGCGACACCGTCTCCATTCAACTATTCCCCGCAGCGCGCCATGAGGGGATTGTCGGCAGGGACGGTTATATTATTTGCCGCTCGCGCCGTTTTGGCGGGGTGGTGTCTGTGGCACCGTCAGTATTTGCGGACGGGCGGCTGCGGGAAAACCACGGCTATATCGGCACGTTAGAGCCAGAAGAAACCGTGCGCCGCGCCGAAGATTTAATCGGAGAGCGCGGCTATGATGTGCTGCACCATAATTGCGTCCACTTCGTCAATTGGGTCAACGGCCTGTACCGGGACACCCGCATGACAAACAATTTAATGCACCGCCCCAGCCTATCAGAAGTCGCCAAAAACCTACTCTGGCCGCGTTGGTAGGTGCTAATTAACTATCCATTGCCCTCTGCAAATACGGATACACCTGATCCAGTAATCTGGGGTCGCCGGCGCAGACTATGGCGCCGCCGTCTTTGGCATTGCCGCCGTGCCATGTGGTCACTGCCCCGCCTGCGCCTTTGATAATCGGGATATGGGAGCGGACATCGTAGGGGGCGAGGCCTGCTTCTATGACCAAGTCAATCCGCCCCGCCGCCGTCAGGGCGTAGCCGTAAGCATCTAGTCCGAGCCGGGTAAATCGTGCCGTGCGTCTTATCATTTCGTAAGCTGCCAACTGTCCGCGCGACAACATAGCCATGGGTTCGGTGCAGGACAAAACCGCGTCATTAAGTTTGGCACAAATTTGGGTTTTTAGGGGCGCAGTGCCGGACGCATCTTGGCGCCATGCTTTGCCGCCGGTCTTGTCTAGGCGGCCAATATAGCGCTCGCCGAGGGCAGGGTGGTCGATAATGCCAATAATAGGTTCGTCCCTGAAGCTTACCGCTATTAAAGTCCCCCAAACCGGGACGCCCGCCACAAAGGCTCTTGTGCCGTCAATGGGGTCGAGACACCAAGACCAATCATTATCCCCGAATTTATCCGGGTATTCTTCGCCGACAATACTATCGCCCGGAAAGGAAGTTTCGATTAAGTCGCGCAATAATTTCTCAGCCGCTTTATCGGCTTTGGTCACAGGGTCGAATACGCCCGTCTTGTTTTTATTATCCGCCGATAGCCCGCGTACAAATGCTGGCTGGGTCAATTCGCGCGCCTGATCTGCCATGTTTTGGGCGGCGTTCAGGCGGGCATCAATGTCGGACTGGTTCGGCATAAACCGAGCCTAGCACGAATTAACCGTGGACGGTCAACATAGATTTTCGCGTCATCTTTTGAGCCAGCTTGGCCGCGTTGGCTGTCGCCTCTAGGGACTTGGCCAAATCCAGCAAATGCTTGCGCGGCATTTCGCCCATAGAATAATAAGCCCGCACCAAATCCATGGTTTCTTTCTTGGACAAAATATCCGGTGCCAAAACACCTTTTTCCGGTTTGCCAGAAACCGGGTCGTGTTCGGACAGGCCTTCGTAAAAATGCTGTACGGGCACGCTAAGTGCTTCGGACAGTTCGAATAGGCGGCTCGCACTGACACGGTTGGCACCGCATTCGTACTTTTGGATTTGTTGGAACCGAATACCCACTTGGTCGCCCAAGGCTTGTTGCGTTAGCCCCAGCAAGCGGCGGCGGCGGCGCAGACATTTGCCTACATGTAAATCAATATCACTGGTCATTACGTTTCCTCATATTTTGTTAGGCACCCTTTTTGGGGAAATACCAATAATAATTTCACTCCCCCCAAAGGAGAGCAAGTGTTGTGCCAGTTATGTCGGGAGTTGTTCTCTTATAAAGCGAGTAAGACGCGTCGTTGTGGTGCATATTTGGGCAGTTAATGCGGAAAAGTCCCGAGATTAACCAAAGGGTGTTTCAAGATGGGACAGGTAAGAGACGGGGAGTGATTTATTACAAACCGTCCATATAGCTTGCTAATATTACGGGGCTTCCCATATCCAAAGTGTAGCGAGAGCTACATCCTCCCCCTCAAACTTTGGTCACGCTTCGGCGTGACCTTTTTTTTGCGGTGCGGATATTTGCATTGGTTTAAGACCCTACAATTGTTCATGCTCATACTATCCATACGGTTTTTTTAAAAAACTTATCCATGGTTATATTGGCGGCTCTATTATCCCAAGCATGAAACTTGATATGAATGCTATAAACAAACTTGACCCGCCCGGCCTGTTGAATTTGACGGCTCTATTTGCACTGGTTCGCCAACTGATAGCCGGGCTGGACGTATACGGCATTGCCAATGACGCTTCGCTGAAAAGCGCATTTATGTTGGGGCGGTTGATCCGGCAATTGCGCGAAGAATATAACTTTAATCATAATTTGCGCGTTAGAATGTGGGTTCTGGCCTGCTCAAAGCGGCGAGCCTGGGTGCGCTGGGTGATCGGCGAAACCGCGATAGCGCGTTGGCAACACAAATATGATGTGTTGTCTGGGTTGCGCCTTGGTCAACTATATCAGTAGCAAAACCTAACGTAGGCACTGCCCAACAAGCAGACAGAACTTGGCGTGAACCCTCGAAACTGAGTGGTCAAAAACAAGGCAAGCAATTCGCCCTGCCGAATCTTTCGGAAATGTTCCCCAAGTCGGCCCGGGAAGAGCCGGACATTTATGTGCCTGAACCACTGTACAAAATAACCCCGGTGTTTTGGCCGCGACCAGCCCGCGCCCTCACACCCCCGGTGTTTTGGCCGCACGAATTAACCGACGCGTATATATCGTCGGGGACGCCTTCTTTGCGGCACAAGCGCATCCCGCTTGCAAGAAGCACCAATTCTAATATCAAAGATAGTAATAAGAATAGCTCAAGATCAAAAAAATATAAGCCACCCTAATGATGCCTCAATGATAGGGTTTTTATTGCACTGCCCTTGGAGGCAGAGCCTGTTGGGCTGTGATCAATAATATACCGAAAACGCTCTAGCGTAATTTACGCCTTGAAATTTTATTCCATACCATTCAAAATACGATCAAGAACAATAAAAAACACCTGTCGGATAGACTAGGCGGATAGAAAAGAGAACAATATGCATCCATCACTTGAGAGTTTAGCCAACGGTTTTCCGTATTTGATATTTTACCTTTTGCTTGTCGCAGTGATTTATGTGGTCGGCTTGACCGCGTATGTGAAATTGACGCCCCACAAAGAGATTGCGCTGATACAGGACAACAATATCGCTGCCGCCATTTCTTTTAGCGGCTTGGTGGTTGGACTGGCTTTGCCCTTGGCTGCTTGTTTGGTTATGAAGATCGGCTTGATGGATGTATTGGTTTGGGGCACGGTTAGCACGTTATTGCAATTGTTTTTGTTTCGTGTCTCCGAAATGATATTTGCCGGCATGCATCAAAGAATAATTGACGGAGAAGTTGCTGCGGCTACGGTTTTAGCTGCGTTCAAGCTGGCTGGCTCTATTGTCCTTGCTTTCGCAATAGCCGGCTAGGGGCGCGCCGTGCGCATTGTTCGCAATATTCCAGACTGGCTGATTTATCTGATTTTACTGGTGATTATCATCGGCAATGTTACGCTGAAATCCAGACCTAATATCCCGCCTATGGTGCCGCCGGAACTTGGTGCCGCCCTCCCTAATGCAATGCCAACTGATCCGGCCTTGATGGTGGAAATAGATGAGCCTAGTTCGGGTATAGGCACAGCTTTTGCCGTAGACAATCAGGGCACTTGGTTAACGGCGCGCCATGTTGTCGATAGTTGCGACACGGTGGGTCTAAGGCTCGGCGGCGGAAAACACGTCATCATGGACGCGGTAAAAATATCCAAAGATACAGATACGGCAGTCTTGGTGTCGCGCTGGAAACGTGCGCCCTTTGCCCGCGATTTTAACACCCGGCGGCAAATAGGTGAGCGTGCCTATCTCATAGGTTTCCCGCAAGGACGGCCTGGAGAGCTAGCCGGGAAATTAATTGGGCGGCACCGCATGTTGACGCGTGGGCGTTACCGCACGACTGAACCAGTTCTGGTTTGGTCGGAAATAGGGCGTTCGCGGGGATTGGACGGTTCTATTGGCGGCTTATCTGGCGGCCCGGTATTTGATAAAGACGGGGAGATTATTGGCTTGGTTGCCGCTGAGAGCATCAGACGTGGCCGGGTCTATACGGTCGCGCCCAAGTCTCTGGCCAAAGTTTTAAGCCCATTGGAACAAAAGCCCGGCGCCGACGCTATCACCGTAGAAAACTACGGACGCCGCGCAGATAGCTACCGCCGCTCGCGCCGCATCGCCCAGGTGGTGTGTTTGGTGAAATAAAGACTTAAGTTAGCGCCCGCCGCGCTCATATCAATCCTTCAAAATCCGAACTTCTCTTTGTGGTAGCGGCATTTCTATGCCGTGTTTTTTTAGGGTGCGCCAGACTATGAAATTTAGGTCTGATGTGAATTTGTTTTCGCCGTCGTCTATGCCGTCGCACCAAAACTCTATGGCGAATTTAATACCGAAATCGCCAAATTCCCGCAGCTCCAAATCCGGTTTCTCAGGCTCTTGCAATACGCTTTTGTGTTTGGAAATTTCCGGAATGAGAATGCCTTCAAGCATGTCTATATTGGTATCATAGGCGACGGAAAAATAAACCTCATAGCGTTGGCGCGGGTCGGAGTGGGTCCAGTTCTCATAGGCGTTTTCAATAAATGTGACATTGGGCACCATAATGTCTTTGCCGTCCGTGGTTTCGACGGTCGCGGACCGCATGTTGAGGGCTTGCACATAACCTTCTTGGCCGTCGGGTAGCACCACATAATCGCCGATTTTAATCGTGCGGTCGAGCAACAAAATCATGCCAGAGATAAAGTTGGCCGCGATTTGTTGCAGGCCAAACCCTAAGCCTAAACCAATGGCGCCGCCAAGCACGACCAGTGCACCCAAATCAATGCCGGCAATGTTCATGAGTAAGACAAACAAAATGGCGAACAAAATCATTTCAAATATTTTGGAGAACACTTCACGGGTGCCCGCGTCAATGCTTTCTTGTTTCTGGATGACCTCTTTACCCTTGGTATTAGAGATACGCCCAACCCAGAACAGGATGGATCCAAAGATGAGAATATTGGCTACGGTCCAGGCCGGAATGGAGATATTGCCCAGCTCTAATTTTACATCGTCCTGCATAAAGGTTTGGAACTCGTCGAACCAGCCAAAGACTTTCAGAACCGCGACTGGGATAGCAATCCAGATGACTAGTTTTTGCACGAGAGGGTGTTTAATAAATCTTTTGATAGCCGTATAGAGCAAGAACACCACGGCCAGACCTTGGGCGATTTTCACCAACCAGTCTTGGCCCAATATGGGGATGCTCTGCAAGGCAGGCGACGCCGCAGCATAGAGCGTAATGAGAACAGCGGGAAAAACGAGATCACGAAGCTGCCACGCGATTTTTTTGACCCTGAGTAATTTTCCGTCCTTTGGTTCTTCGCGGAAAAAATCGACCCGCTTGACCAATTGTTTGGTGATATACCGCGCCAGAAAATAGCCCAGTATAACCACGCCCACCATCACAAGAAATGCCGGACTGGTCAGCCAATCCCAAATCTGATGACTGATTTTGCTGGCAATTTCTTTCGCGCTATCCAGAATGCCTGAAAATGAAAACCCGCCTGCGTCCGTGGCTGGTGTTGTGTCTATTGTACCGGGCGCAGCCTGGGGCGCTGGCGCCAAAGCCTCTGTGGGCGGTGTTTGCGCAGCACCTGTCTGCGGCGCACTGATTTCACCAGTGCCGGGTACTGTCTCGGGTGGTTGTGCCGCCAGTGGTTCTACTTCCAGCTCTTTTTGAGATTCCGTATTTTGTGTGGTTTCGTTTTTTTGCTGTGCCATTTTTCCCCTGCTTTCAGTGAAATAATTATAGCTAAGTCTAGCTTTTGTAAACACTTTTGCGCTAAGTGGTTTCTCAAATAAGGAGGAAACATCATGGCATCAAATCCAAAGAAAGTTGTACTGGCCTATTCTGGTGGTCTGGACACGTCGATTATTTTGAAATGGCTCCAGGAAGAGAAAGGCTGTGAGGTTGTCACCTTTACCGCTGATTTGGGTCAGGGCGAAGAATTAGAGCCAGCGCGGCGCAAGGCTGAAGCCGCCGGGGTGAAAGAAATTTTCATTGACGATCTGCGCGAGGAATTTGTCCGCGATTTCGTTTTTCCCATGTTCCGCGCCAATGCCCTGTATGAAGGCTTGTATTTGCTCGGCACGTCTATTGCGCGGCCACTGATTTCCAAACGCCAAATTGAAATCGCCAATATGGTTGGCGCTGATGCGGTTTGTCACGGGGCGACCGGTAAAGGCAATGATCAGGTGCGATTTGAACTGGCTTATTATGCGCTTAATCCCGACATTAAAATTATTGCGCCGTGGCGGGAATGGGATCTTAATTCACGCACCAAATTGATAGAATATGCGGAAAAGCACGGTATTGAAATTGCCAAAGACAAGCGCGGTGAAGCCCCGTTCTCGGTTGATGCCAATTTGCTCCATACCTCAAGCGAGGGCAAAGCCCTAGAAGACCCAGGCGTGGAAGCACCGGAATTTGTTTACCAACGTACCGTGTCGCCAGAAGCCGCGCCCGACCAAGCCACTACTATAGAGGTCGGGTTTGAACGCGGTGATGCGGTTTCCATTGACGGTGTGGATATGTCCCCGGCGACCCTGCTGACCAAATTAAATGAGCTTGGCGGTGCCAACGGTATTGGCCGGCTCGACCTTTTGGAAAACCGCTTTATCGGTATGAAATCACGCGGTATTTACGAAACGCCCGGCGGCACAATCTTGCTGATGGCGCACCGGGGTATCGAACAAATTACTTTGGACAAGGGCGCTATGCATCTCAAAGACGAATTGATGCCGAAATATGCAGAGCTGATTTATAACGGTTATTGGTATTCGCCCGAGCGCGAAATGATACAGGCCGCCGTCGATAAATCTCAAGAAATGGTCACAGGCACGGTGCGCCTTAAACTCTACAAGGGCAATTGCGATATTGTTGGCCGTACATCACCCTATTCCCTCTATTCTCAAGAACACGTCACCTTCGAAGAAGACGATGTTTACGACCAAGCCGACGCAGGCGGGTTCATAAAAATCAATGCGTTGAGGCTCAGATTATTAAAAGCAAGGGACAAAAAAACCGGGAAGAATGCGTAAACTACTGTATTAATATTAGAAAAAGCTAATAAAAGCTAATATATGTGAAAAAATGCTATTAGGGGCTTGATATGCAGGCGCACTTATCCTAGATAATAATTATCTCTTTTTAGAGATCATAAAGGCCGTCTGCTTCGCGCCCCGTTGCAGACGGTTTTTCTTTGCCTTAAACTCTTTTGAGGCCACATATAGGACACTATTGTTTGTCCGTTTTTCAAATCATTGTAAGAGTAGCAGAGCGAAGTTTTGCCGTCTTGACAGAACAGGCCAAAAAAATGTACATTTTAGGCCAAATGTGGGTGTTTTTGTATATATGCATGGACTGCAACACGTTTTCGCAAAGTGGGTTTACGCAAATATGAATACGGTATCAGAAAGTTATTTGGCGTCATATATTGATTCCTGCATTGAGCAGGGCGCAAGCCAATCCGAATTGTTAGCGCTCATTCCCGGTGCAACAGCAGGTCTAAGGTCTGGAGATTTAAGTTCCGGTAGCAGCCCAATGTCAGAGCAAAGATATCCTATTGACCTCATATTTAAAATTCTTGATTTCGCAGAAAAAACGTTGGGTAAACCGGACATTGGTCTGCTGTGCGGTACAAATCTGCGTCCAGCCTCCCTGAACGAGTTGGGCAGTGCAATTATGTGCTGCGGGACACTGCGGCAAGTAATTATGCTGAACCGCCGTTACCAAATTTTGACCCAGCAATTGGGTCGCACCAATTTGAAAACCAATGGTGATCAAGCCCACTTAATCTGGGAACCTCATTATAAAGACGCGGAATATGGCCGTATGGTCACGGATGTGGTTATGGCTGGTCATGCTATATTTGGTCGCTGGCTGTCTTGGGTTCATGACAAAAAAATAAATGCTGTGCATTTTAAACATGCTCGGCCAAGCTATGCTTATAAATATATTGAGATATTCGATTGCCCGGTCTCGTTCGGTCAGGACGAAAACGCTATGTTGATAGATGTTGAGGCTATTGACGCGCCTTTGCCACAAGCAAATGAAAAATCATTAGCAGAAATTTGCCAGCGGCTTGATGTTGCTTTGGCCAATTTGCAGCCAGCCAAACCCATGGCTGAGCAAGTTTCGGATATGCTTTATACGGAAATGTCAAATGCCGTGCCGAATTTGGAACAAACCGCCAGGCAATTGGGTGTTAGTCCGCGCAGTTTGCGCAGAAGCCTTCAGGCCGAGCAGACAAATTTCAGATTGGTATTAGAGCAAACCCGGCGCACATTATGTGCGAAAATGATGGCGGATAATATAGCCTTGCTCAGTATTGCAGACCGTTTGGGCTATAGTCAGCAAAGTGCTTTTAACCGGGCTTTTAAACAATGGTTTGGCGCTACACCGAAAGCCTATGTTCGGGCGCAGAAAGACGCCAATGCGGCCTTTGATCAATTAGCACCATAAGCGCGACATAATTTACAAACCGAGCATTATCCCTAGCCTTAGCGCGGAAGTAACTGTAATATGCGGCAAATCTAACAAGGAAATATTATGCGCGCATTTTTAATAGTCACAGCGACCGCTGCTTTGCTGACTGGTTGCTCCCCGGCCAAACAAGCAAAAACACCAACCCAAATAAGCGCGGTGCAAAGCCAAGAAGTTTCGCCGTTGCAGGCACGCTATGACCAAATCGCTACGGTCGATTTGACGGGTACGGACACAAGCTTTTTAAATGATGAGCAGCGCCAAGTGGTTAATTTACTCATTGAAGCTGCCCGCTATATGGACGAAATATATTTACGCCAAGAATCGCGAACCAACCCGCAAGTCCGCGCCGATATTGCTAAATCCAATGACCCGCAAAAAGAGCTATTGCTTAAAATGTTCGACCGGCATTACGGCCCTTGGGACACACTGGACGAAGACCATCCGTTTTGGGGTGATGTTGTAAAGCCAAAAGGTGCAGGATATTATCCGGTGGACATTACCAAGGCGGAATTTGCCGCCTGGATCAAAGTCAACCCGGGGGACGAGGAGGCATTTAATTCTTGGTACACAATCATCAAGCGCAAGGACGGCGGTCTGGTTGCCGAACCTTATTCAAAGGCTTACGCCGAATATTTAAAACCAGCAGCAGCGAAACTGCGCGAGGCGGCGCGGCTTACATCCAACCCGTCTTTGAAAAAATTTTTGTTTTTGCGCGCCAAAGCGTTTGGCGACGATGATTATTTTGCCAGCGAAATGGCCTGGATGGATTTGAAAGACACACCCATAGAAGTCGTGATTGGGCCTTATGAGGTTTACACAGACAAGCTCTACAACATCAAAACTGCCTTTGAAGCTTTTATCACGGTTAAAAACCCCGAAGAAAGTGCGGCCTTGGCCAAGTATAAAAAGTGGTTGGTCGATATGGAGAAAAACCTACCGGTCGAGGAAAGCTATAAAAATTTCAACCGTGGTTTCAAAAGCCCGATTATTGCCAGCTACCAGATACGCGGCGGCGGAGATAATGTGCCGGGCGTGCAAACAATAGCCTTTAATTTGCCCAATGATGAACGGGTGCGCGAAGCCAAGGGGGCTAAAAAAGTCATCTTGAACAATGTACTGGGCGCAAAATTTGATCTGATCCTAGAGCCTATGGCCGAGCAAATATTGGTGCCAGAACAAGCCAAAATGCTGGTCAAGAAATACATGTCCTACGGGACTTTGTTTCACGAGCTTTCCCACTCGCTTGGGCCGGGGAAAATTGTCGTGGAGGGCAGAGACACCGAAGTCCGCGCCGAATTACAAGAACTGTATTCACCCATCGAAGAGGGCAAGGCCGATGTTATGGGAGCCTATAATATTCTGTATATGATGCAGCGCGGCGAATTGCCAGCGTCCGAGAAAAAAGCTTTTCTGGCCACGTATTTCACCGGGCTTTTCCGCTCCATGCGCTTCGGCATAGACAGCGCCCACGGCGGCGGTGCGGCCTATCAATATAGCTATTACAAGGAAGTTGGCGCCGTAAATTGGGACGATAAAGAGGGGCGCTTCCGCGTAGGTTTTGACAAGCTGGAACAAGCCATATCCGACCTAACGGGTATTGTGGTCGTCTTAGAAGGCGACGGCAATTACGCCAACGCCAAAGCGTTCCTGGATAAATACAGAAATCTGGACACACACGTCAAACAGGTCATCAAGGCAAGTAATCACATCCCAACAGACATTGCCCCGATCTATCCGGATAAAATTTAGCGCTGTTTATCGGAGAGCGACCATTTTGCCCAAATGATAAATATTTTTGGGCCTTCGATTAGGTAGCGCCTCCACATGCGTTTTGGTTCTGAGGCTAGGCGGTATAGCCATTCAAGGCGGGTCTTTTGCATCCATGCCGGGGCGCGTTTTACTTTGCCTGCGAGGAAATCCAAAGAAGCGCCGACGCAAAGGCCAAGTCCTTTAGCTTGGCCGCTTTCCAGTGCCGCCTTGGCGACCATTTCTTGTTGCGGCGAGCCGACGCAGATAAAGGTGAAACGCGCAGGATTGTCTTGGATAAAATGTGCGGCGGCGGCCACAGCTTCGGGTTTTTTGCGCAGACCCATGGGCGGTTGATGGTGGCGTAGATTGCGCAGGCCATAGCGTTTGGTCACGGCTTTAATAACATCATCATCGCCGCCAATAACATTGATTGGCTCAGCAGGGTCAATGATTTCTGCGAACAAAGCGGCGGTTAAATCTGAACCGGGCACTGCGTGTAATTGGGAGCCGGATATTTTGGCGAGAAGTTGCAAAATACGGCTATCACAAACACTGAGCCAAGCGGCATCATAGAGCGGGTTGAACACGTCCGGATCTTTATTCATCCGCACCACATGGTCTACATTTGGTGTGACAATAAAGCGAAACGGGTCGGCCAGCGTAATATCGGCGCAGCGCCTTAGGGTCTGATCGGCATCTAAATCGTCAAAGCGCACACCGCAAAACACAGTGTCTTGCACGGCGTGTTCGTGCCGTATATTAGCGTTTAATACTTGTTGTGCCATTTGACTGTTCCTGAATTCAGATGCGGTCTTAGCACAATTGCCTAAATATAGGGTTTACAAATTGCTCTAATCCCGAAGCAGTTCATTAACGCCGGTTTTGGCACGGGTTTTCTCGTCTACGGTTTTGACGATGACTGCACAGGCGAGGCTGGGGCCGCCGTTTTTGCAAGGCAGCGCCCCCGGCACTACAACACTATAGGGCGGGATTTCACCGTAGGTAATTTTCCCGGTTTTGCGTTCAACGATTTTCGTGGATTGGGAAATGAACACACCCATAGCCAGCACAGAGCCTTCGCGGACAATCATGCCCTCGACCACTTCGGAGCGTGCACCAATGAAACAATTATCCTCAATAATGGTTGGGTTTGCCTGCAAAGGTTCCAGCACCCCGCCAATGCCTGCACCCGCAGATATATGGCAATGCTCGCCCACTTGGGCACAAGACCCGATTGAGGCCCATGTATCGACCATAGTTCCCGCGCCGACCCGCGCACCGATATTGACGAAGCTCGGCATCAGGACGACACCCTGCGCGATATAGGCACCGCGCCTGACAATGGCGCCCGGGACAGCACGTAATTGCGCATTTTCGAAATCACTATTCGTCCAACCCTCAAATTTTGGCGCGACCTTATCCCACCATAGAGATCCCCCGTGACCACCGGAAATGGGCTGCATAGGGTTCAGGCGAAAACCAAGGAGCACTGCTTTTTTAAGCCATTGGTTAACTTGCCACTCGCCGCCTGTTGGTTCAGCGACCCGATACCGACCGTCGTCCAGCCCGGCCAAAGCCGTGTCCACGGCGTCTCTTATTGCGCCCTTTGTACGGACGGAAAGTGTGTCCCGCTCGTCCCAAGCTTTATTTATGATTGCCGCGAGTTCTTGTGTCATGTTGTTTCACCTTAATGGTTGAGCGCCTACATATATCAAATGTGTTTTGAGAACACTAGATTTATTGTTAAAACATCTGCAGCCAAGCTGGCAGATCATAGGTCTGCATGTCCACATAATCCGGTAATTCCGAACCATTGGGCGCAATATATAATGTAGCCATGCTCATGTCTTTGGGGACTTTTAGGTTTTGCACTGTGTCCTCGGCCATCAGGGCGCGCGCCGGGTCAATATCAAATGTTTTGATAAATTTTTCATAGGCCGAGCGTTTGGGCTTGGGGGTGTAGTCCATGTCTTCCACGGCGAACACACCGTCAAATAATTTATATATACCCAAATGCTCACCGATATTTTTAGCATGACCACGCGACCCGTTGGTGAAAATATATTTCTTGCCGGGCAGGGCATCTAGGCCAGAATAAAGGCGCGGGTCGGGCTTGAGCAAATCCAAATCTACATCGTGGACATAATCGAGAAACTCAGCCGGATCCATGCCGTTCACGGCCATTAGCCCCGACAAGGACGTGCCGTATTCCGCCAAATATTGTTTTTGCAAAATACGCGCTTCAGTGGGCTGCAAGGCGAGATAACGTGAAATATATTGGGTGATTTTATCGACAATCTGCACGAAAAATGCATCATCTCCTCGGTACAGCGTATTATCGAGATCAAATACCCATGTGTCAATGTGTGCCAAATTCATAATGTTCACGAGATTTATCTAAGCCCGCTAACCGTTGCGTCATTGAAATCCGCGTCTGTGAATTCGATTGTTGCACCAGATTTTCCAGCTGGGACAGGTTTGAACCGCGCCGCAACATAGCCTTGATCTTGGCAAAACTCGTGGTGCAGAGCTGAAAACTTTGACGGGCCAATGCAAAATTCTTTCGCGTCTTTGGTGTTAACTCTCAAGATTTTATCCGTTCCGGCAGGTGTTTCCATGCGCAGATAATAATGGGCGTCCCTACCATCGAGGTTTTTTGTCAACGGCTGGATACATGTGCCTTTGTCTATTGGCCACCAGCCCCGGGATTCAGTTGCGCCCTCGTTTTTATAGGCGAGCGCCGCCCACAGCTTGGCGGTGGTTCTATTGCACAGCTGCATACCAATGTTCTTGCTAACTTTGAGAGCGTTTTCCTGTAGCGCCGTATATTGTGCTTCCACACTGATTGAGGGCTTAAGGCCGTGGTCCTTCAAGAATTTTTGCAAAGTGTTGGTTGTCCGCCTACCAGTACGGCCATCAATACGTTTAATATCGTAGTTATTATCACGCAGTAGTCGCTGTAACCCTGCGGTTTCAGCAAAGCGGCCATAGTCTTCCGGTTCGACAAAAGCGGTGCGGCTTTCGGTCGGTATGATTTGTAGAAACTTTGCGCTGGTCATGTTTTGCAATTCGCAGGAAATATCGGTCTTGGCGGTAAAGTCCTCTGCCGCAATGCAATATTCATAGCGGCCTTTCCATTCTCGGATACCGCCTTGATGTAGGGTGGCGCTACGGGCATAAACGAAACGCGGCGTACCTTTTTCAACGTCAATGATTTGACATTTCCCGGGGCGTAAGGATTGCCAACCGCGCACAGAAACGGGTTGCCCAGCTTGGCCCGCAGGCACGCCCGCTGTCGCAATGTTGAGAATGAACGAGGTTTCGTTACAGACCTGCCATGGTGGTTGAACGGGCGGCGGGAGAGTTTGTTCAGAAATTTGCGCCGCAGTCTCTTGGGCAAAGCTTGGTAGGCCAGTGGATAAAGCCAAACAGAAAGTCAATATTGTTTTCGAGAGAATTTTCATTAGGCAATCAACGTTCCTGCTCCTTGGTCGGTGAACAGCTCTACCAACAAACCGTGGGAGCGGCGCCCGTCTATGATGACAACCGCTTCAACGCCTGCATTTCGGGCATCAAGCGCCGTACCTAATTTTGGAATCATACCGCCTTTTGCGGTGCCGTCGTCGATCAGCTTTTTAACGTCCTTAGGTGTCAGACTGGTCAGTAAATTACCGTCCGCGTCCATCACACCTTCTATATCGGTGAGGAGCATTAAACGCGCTGCCCCCAGTGCGCCAGCCAAAACGCCTGCTGCCGTATCCGCATTGACATTCAGGATTTCGCCCTCTGCGCCAGAACTGATCGGCGAGACCACGGGGATAAATCCCGGATCGGCGGCGGCCAATGCGTCCAGCACGGACACATCCGTGCTGTCCGGTTTGCCAGCAAAGCCCAAATCATCGCGCAGTTTTTTGGCGGTTATCAATCCAGCGTCGCGCCCAGATAGGCCGACGGCACGACCACCCGCCTGATTAATAGCGGCTACCAAATTTTTATTAATAGCGCCGGACAGCACCATTTCGGCCACTTCGACGGTTTCCAAATCAGACACCCGCAGTCCGTCTTTAAACTCGCTTTTGATACCAAGCCGCGAAAGCATAGAGCCGATTTGCGGCCCACCACCGTGGACGATGACCGGTCGGATGCCGAACTGTTTAAGCAATACTACATCATTGGCGAAAGCACGGGTAAGCTCGCCGTCACCCATAGCATTCCCGCCGAATTTTATCACCACGGTTTTACCCGTATAGCGTTGGATAAAGGGTAGGGCTTCGGACAGTGTTTTAGCACTTGCCCAGCCCGTTTCATTTTTGCGACGTTTTAACATAGAGGGGTTATAGCTGATGTTCAGGCAAAGCTAAACTAACAATTTCAGCTTTCAGCAATTCTAAACCAGTTTTTTTCTCAGCCGAAGTAACAAGAATATCCGGATGGGCGGCAGCGCGTTTGGCGATTTTTGCCTGACTGTCGGCGAGGACTTTTTCCAATTGGCCTTTTTTAAGCTTGTCGGTTTTAGTCAAGACGATTTGGTGCGTGACCGCCGCTTCGTCGAGCATAGCCATGATCTCCAAGTCCGGATCCATGATACCGCGCCTGCTATCGATCAAAACAAATACCCGGCGCAGGGGCGCACGACCACGTAGAAAATCGCGGGTTAGTTTAGTCCAGTGGGCAATATCGGTTTTGGAAGCCCGCGCATAACCATAGCCCGGCAAATCAACCAAAAACAAACGGTCGGACATATTAAAATAGTTCAGCTCGCGGGTGCGCCCCGGCGTATTGGAAGCCCGCGCCAACCCTTTTTGGTTGCACAGGGCGTTGATCAATGACGATTTACCGACATTGGAGCGCCCGGCAAAGCAAATCTCAGGTAGGTCAGCGTCGGGTAAATGTTCCAACGCCACTACGCTTTTGACAAACGTAACTGGGTGCGCGAATAGCAACCTTCCTGCTTCTTTGGCTGCTTCTTTGGCTGCTTCTTTGGCTGCTTTTATGTCGGCCTCATCGGTCATGACTACTTATTAGCCGCTTCGGACTTTTTACCAAAAATTTTTCTGAAAAACGCATCCAGCGGTGTATCGACCTTGTGTTTACGGGTTATATAATATTGCTGGAATACGGTTAGAATATTATTCCACACCCAGTACAGCAAGAGACCCGCCGCGAACGGTGCTAAAATAAACATAAAGAACCAAGGCATAAGCTGCATAATCCGCGCCTGCATTTTATCGGTCGGCGGCGTGTTGAGGGTCTGCATCATAGCCATGGTGATACCGTAAAGCAAAGCGAGGGGGCCGAGAGCGAAAAACGACAAAAAGTCGACCGGAATGCCGTCCCACGGGAACAGGCCAAAGCCGTTGAGCATGGACAAAGGGTCGCGCGCCGACAGATCCTTGAGCCAGCCATAGAACGGCGCATGGCGCATTTCAAAGGTAATGAACAGAGATTTGTACAAGGCAAAGAAAATGAACATTTGCGGGATCATCGGCAGGCAGCCAGCGACAGGGCTGACGCCTTCTTTTTTATATAAGGCCATTGTTTCTTGCTGTAGCTTCATCCGGTCATCGCCGTAGCGTTCTTTCATCTTGGCGACCTTGGGTGCGATACCGCGCATTTTCGCCATGGACGAATAAGCTTTATTGTTGAGCGGGAACAAGATTAGCTTCAAAATAAGCGTCATCAATAATATACCGACACCAAAGTTTCCGGTTAAATTGCCAAGCTTGGTCAAACCCCAAGACATGGGCACGGTCAAGATGCGTAAAACGCCATAATCCACAGCGCGGTCCAAATTGGAAATGCCTTTTTCGTCCATATACTTTTTGAGTAATGTGTGGGATTTCGCGCCCGCAAAAATATATCCTGTAGACTTGATCGTTGCATTTGGGCTGAGCACGGTCGGCGCTAAACTATAACCTGCTTCGTAAACGTCTTTGCCGTTCAAGTTTTTGAAACTCACCTCGGCGCTCATTTGTGTGCCTTGGGGGGCAATAGCAGCGGACAACCAATAGCGGTCAGTTAGGCCAATCCATCCGGCTTCACCTTGTTCGGAAAAGCTTTTCTTTTTGGCGACTTTTTTATATTTCCATTTTTGTAGTGTATTATCAACAACGCCAACCGGGCCTTCTTGCAAGATGAAAAAATTAAGCAGGTTTTTCGGTAGACCGTATTGCCTTGCGGCACCTTTGCGCACCAAGGAAATTTCAGTAGACGAGGTATTGGTAATGGTATCGTCAAGCGTAAATAGGTAGTTTTCGTCAATGCTAATAACTCGCAAAACACTAAAGCCATCACCGTCAAATTTTAGGGTTACCGGACTGTCGGGCGTGAGCGTATCGCCGCTAACAACGCCCCAAGCTGTATCGATGCCACTTTGAGAACTATTGGCACCGCCAACTTTAACCCAATTGTCAAATACTTCAGCCGCATGTTTCGCGCCTTGGGGCGAGAACAGGATGACAGTTTCGGAATCTTTATCGATGGTTTGCTTGTAATTTTTTAGCCGTAAATCATCAAATCGGGAACCCGTAGTCGAAAACGAACCCGTGAGCGCTGGCGTCTCAATATTGATGCGTATGCCCTTGGTTGTACTGGCGGAAATCAACTCGGTTCTGTCAATAGGCGCGGGCGCGGCAATAATTTGCTCTATTTGTTGCTGGGCGGCCTCTTGTTCTGCGGCAAATTGCTTTGACTTAGGTGCCGCATAAAAGAAAAAATATGCTACCATCATGGCGCCAGAGAGTATCAGCGCCAACATAAATCGGTTTTGGTCGTTCATGAGAAGTCTTTCATTGCAAATATTGCATTCAGGTTTTGGGCTTTATACCGATTTACGCCAGTCTTAAAAGCGCTTTCTCAACATCTTTTTGTAAGTCCGCCCACTCAGCCTTGGCCGTGTTTGCCCGCGCGATGAATACATAATTATGCCCAGGCTTGCCGTGTAGGGGTAATAAGGCTCTCGCCAATTCCCGTAGGCGACGTTTGCACCTATTGCGCACCACGGCATTGCCGATTTTTTTGGTGGCTGTAAAACCGACATTGATCATTTCGGTTGCCTCGGATTGGGCGCGCATCTGGATAACAATATTGGGTTTAGCCTGATAACGCCCGTCCCGGACATACAAAAACTCGGAACGCTTTTTTAGCTTCCCGAGTTTGATATTTTTAATGGTCATTTCTGAACGGTTTTTACTGCCCTTAAGCAGGCTTTAAGCCGACAGACGCTTACGGCCTTTGGCACGACGACGCGCCAAAACCAAACGACCATTTTTTGTGGCCATGCGTGAACGGAAGCCGTGACGGCGGGCGCGGACGATTTTTGAGGGTTGGAATGTACGTTTCATATCGGTCTCACTACACTTTAGTGCGCACTTTAGCGCGAAATTAAATCAAGACGGGGTCTTTAGGCGGCGAAAGTACGCGAGTCAAGCCATACCCAGCATTATAGTGCGTAAAAACCATGCTTAATTTACTTGTTTTGTCCGCGCACGAAATGTGCACGGCTTTGTGAACTGACTTGAGATGTAATTTGCGCAAAAGGCGCTATATTGAGATTGAACGAATTTGGAGGCGCATGTGCGCAATATGCAATACAAAGTACTTTTGACGCTGTCGGCAATAACCATAAGCCTGGTTGCGACTAGCGTATCCGCGCAAGCGATAACATGGTCAGCGCACAACGGGGCGAGCCTGTTTCAATCTTTAGGTATTGTGATGCCAAACCAAGAAGCTCGTTCGCAAATTTTGCCTTCTGGCGTGGGTGATTCTACTCTTAACCTATCTTTAACCCTTCAAGCTTCAACTCGCTTTCCTTCCCACTTTCCTGCCAGTTTCCCTACTGTTCGGAACCTATCTGTTCTCCCCCTCTCTACGGATAGTGTGCCAGCTTTAGGGAGGGTGGCAGGATACTCCTCTGCTCCACCATCTAGCGCAGCGTTTGTGCCCCAAATCGCGCTACAAGGTGGTGGAGCAGAACCAATTTTGGTTGCTCAGGTTCAGGGTGTAGAAACAATGCCTGAAACAATAAATAAGACGGAAATAGCGGATGCGCCAACAATGATGACCGCGCCAGAGTATTGGGGTGATATCTTGACCCGCTATTTGCACGACGGGGCAGACGGCCTCACCCGGTTTGATTATGCCGCACTAAAGGCGTCGGCGGGCGATACGGAGAATTTGGGTAAATATATTGACCATTTGGCCAGCCAAAAACCCTCCGCTATGCCCCCCAATGATGCTATTGCCTATTGGGCCAATCTTTATAATGCGCTGACCGTGCAAGTGGTGGCCGAGAACTACCCAGTTAAATCCATTCGCAAGATTAAATCTGGCTACCGTGCCGGGCCTTGGAAGCGGGATTTGGTGATGGTCGAGGGGCGTGAATTGTCATTGGACAATATCGAACACGATATAATGCGCCCAACATACCAAACGCCTATGGTACATTATATGGTCAATTGCGCGTCCATTGGTTGTCCGAATTTGAAAATCACGCCGTGGACTAGCGAGAACCTTGCTGCCACCCAAGAAATTGCCGCCCGCGCCTATATCAATTCACCGCGCGGCGCGAAGTTCAGCAATGGCCGCTTGCAAGTTTCCAGTATTTACAAATGGTTCAAGGCGGATTTCGGCGGTAATACGGCGGGTGTCCTTGCCCATTTGCGCCAATATGCGGACGCTGATTTACTTGCCCAATTGGAAGGCCGCAAAAAGATCGATAAATATGCCTATGACTGGGACGTAAACGCGCCTAAATAACATACCCATAAATGAGAGAAAACTATGGAACCCGACACCACAGATATGCCCGCACCCGATGCGCAAGTGAAAAAATCTAAGTTGAAACGGTTTTTGCCCTTGGCCATTATCGCCGCCGCTCTGACCGCGTTTATTGCGCTCGGCGGCCCGAAATATATCAACCTCGATTCCTTGCGCGATAATCAGGAGTTTTTGAAAGCCTTCGTGGCGGATAATTATCTATTGGCGGTGGTTGGGTTTGTTGCAATCTATGCAATCTTGGTAGCCATATCCGTTCCGGGGGCTGGCTTTCTCAGTATTTTCGCCGGGTTTTTGTTCGGCCTGACCACGGGCGTGCCTGCGGTTATTATAGGGGCGACAATTGGCGCGACGATTATATTCCTTGTCGCACGGTCGGCGCTTGGCTCTGGTCTTGCGGCCAAGGCGGGGCCGTTTATGGCAAAATTTGAAAAGGGTCTCAAAGAAAACGAGCTGTCCTATTTGTTCATCCTGCGGCTTGTGCCGATTTTTCCGTTTTTTATCGTCAATATCGTCCCGGCTTTGTTCGATGTGAAGGTACGCAATTATGTGCTAACGACGTTTTTCGGCATTATTCCGGGCAGTTTCGTGTATGTCAGTGTTGGCAACGGCATTGGTGATGCACTGTCCGCCGGGCAAGATGTGCCGCTATCGGGCTTGATGTTCAGGCCAGCGGTTATCCTGCCTATATTAGGTCTGATGCTGCTGTCCATGATACCGGTTGTTTATAAAAAATTATCCAATAAAAAAGCATCCAAAAAAACATAAAGGGGCTACCATGTCGAAAACTGAATATAATGTTGATCTGTGTATTATCGGCGCGGGCGCGGGCGGTTTGTCTATCGCGTCAGGTGCAGCGCAGTTGGGCCGTTCGGTCGTGCTGTACGAAGCCGAAGCCATGGGCGGTGATTGTCTCAACTATGGTTGCGTGCCGTCCAAAGCCTTAATCGCTGCGGCGAAACATGCCCACGCATTTAGCACAGGCGAGCCGTTCGGCATTGCGAGCGTTCAGCCTAAAATAGATTTCCAGGCCGTCAAAGCCCATGTCAAAGGTGTCATCGAAACTATCGCGCCTGTCGATTCCCAAGAACGTTTTGAGGGTCTCGGCTGTACGGTTATCCGCGAAATGGCCAGTTTTAAAGATGCCAATATTGTGCAATCTGCCACCACCATCACCCGTGCCAAACGCATCATTATCGCCACGGGTAGCCGCGCCTCTGCACCGCCTATTGCGGGGCTTAAAGAAACACCCTTTACCACCAATGAAGAAATTTTTACTATTGATGATCTGCCCAAGCATTTGCTGATAATTGGCTCGGGGCCTATCGGGTTAGAACTGGGGCAGGCCTTTAACCGCCTTGGCAGTAAGGTCGAGATTATAGATATTGCGCACCCTCTCGACCGCTCGGAACCGGAACATGCCAAAGTGCTTATAGATGCGCTTAAGCACGAGGGTGTTATATTTCATGCCCCCGTCAACACTAAACTCGTCCGTAAAACCAAAGCCGGGGTCGCGGTCGACCTCGAAGACGGCACGGTTTTAACCGGGTCGCATTTATTGGTTGCGGCGGGACGCAGACCTGTGATCGAAAATTTGAATCTCGAAGCGGCGGGTGTGACCACGGGGCGGGGCGGCATTGTCACCGATAAATACCTGCGCACATCCAACAAGCGTGTCTATGCGGTTGGTGATGTATCGGGGCGCGGTGGTCTGACCCATATTGCCGGGCACCATGCCGGCGTTATTATCAAGAACTTTTATTTTGTACCGTTTTTCAAAGCCAGCGCCGAGACAAATAATATGCCCGCCGCCGTTTATACCCAGCCTGAATTGGCCAGCATTGGCCTGACAGAAAAGTCGGCGCGGGGTCAATATTCGGATATTAAACCCGTACATTTCGATTTTTCAGAAAATGACCGCGCTATCGCAGAACGCTCCACCAAAGGCGGGGTTAAAATTATTGCGCAGGGCAATGGCCGCATTGTCGGGGCTTCGATTGTCGGGGAGGGGGCGGGCGAGCTTATCCATATCATTTCACTGGCTATGGCCAATAAAATGAAAATCATTCATTTGACTAAAATGATCTCGCCCTATCCAACCCGCTCCGAAGCTGTCAAACGCGCCGCGTCTTCTTGGTACACCGAATCGGTGTTTTCCCCCAAGACGAGAAAGCTGGCGGCACTCATGGCTAGATTTCACTAAGCAACTACGTTAGTTTATCCCATGTTGGAAAAAATTCTCATGCGTCGGCTGTCCGGAAAATTGCTGTTGTTGACAGTGTTGTTTGTCATGGTGGCGGAAGTTTTAATTTTTATTCCGTCCGCCGCCCTGTTCCGCCAAACTTGGCTAAAGGAACGTGCGCAATCGGCTGGTCTTTTGACTTTGGCTATTGAGGGAGTGCCCAATTATGAGGGCGGCGAAATGCTGAGTAACCGCTTTATGCAAGACACCGATGTTAGCATGGTGGCGCAAAAGCGGGACGGTATGAGTCAATTGGTTTTGGGTATGCCGCCGCTTACGGACAAAATTATTCTGGCCGATTTGCGGGGCGAGCGCCGCTTGCCACTATTTCGCGACAGCTTTCGCGATTTCTTTGGGGACGGCAGTGCTTATATCCGCATTTTGTCAGAGCCGACCGTGGACGGCGTCGACGCCCTCGAAGTTTTGGTGCCGCAGAGCGCCCTAAAGGCTGCCATGCTGGATTATAGTAAGCGGGTATTATTGTGGTCTCTGGCGATTTCCCTGTTGACCGGAGTGATGATCTATGGGGCTTTGTCGCGAATTATAGTTCGCCCCATCCGTCAATTGGCACGCGGTTTGGCGCGGTTCCGCAAAGACCCGCGCAAGCGAACGGACGTAGAAAAACCAGTCACACGCCATGACGAAATTGGACAGTTGGAGCGGGAATTTCGCGACATGAAATCTGGTATCTGGACGGCGCTTAAACAGCAAGAACGCCTCGCGACACTGGGCATGGCTATGGCCAAGATTAATCATGATCTGCGCAATGTCCTGACTTCGACCCAGCTTATTTCCGACCGTTTGGCCAGCGACCCGGACGAGCGTATTAGAGGCATGGGTGAGCGGTTGGTGCGCTCCGTCGATCGCGGCGTAAAACTATGCGAAGCCACGTTAAGTTTTTCGCAAAGCGCTCAGGAAAAACCGGAACCCCGACCTGTTGTTCTCACCAAACTTTTAGACGAGGCTGCCGCAGATAGTATGGCCGAAGAAGGTAAAGTGAAGTTTGTCAACGCCGTTCCGGGTGATTTGATTGTGATGGTAGACCCTGACCATAGTTACAGAATTTTCCATAATTTGTTCCGCAACGCCGTGCAGGCTATGCAGGTAAGCCACAGACAAATTCTAAAAGTAACGGCAGAAAGCAAAGACGGTAAAGTCTGTATCAAAATCACAGATACGGGGCCGGGTATTCCGGATAGTGTCAAAGCAGATATGTTCAAAGCATTCACCTCCGGCGCTCGAAAAGGCGGAACCGGACTTGGCCTCACAATATCCAGAGAGCTTGCCCGCGCCCAAGGCGGCAATTTATCTTTGGAGACGACGGGCCTAGACGGCACAGTCTTTGTAGTTGGTTTGCCGATTGTCGCGGAAGAGTAAATTAAACGTTTGTCCTTGTTGCAATGCCTTGCATACTTAGTTAAGGTTTTTCTCGATAAAACAACACAACCACATTGAGGACAGTCATGAAACGTATTTTATTTTTAGCATTCACTACATTCTTACTCATCACGCTCACGGCTTGCGGTGGCAAGAAAGGCACTTCCGACAACCTGCTGGTTGGCACATGGGTGGCTTCCGAGCCGACAACGGTGACAGAAAGCGGCATGACAATCACGTTTTCGGATATGACATCCACCTATTCCAAAGACAATACGGCTAAAGCGAGCGGTAATATGTCCATGTCTGGTGCTGGCTTGCCCGTTAAGTTAGATATGACCATTGCCACCGAGTCCACATGGTCGGTTGAGGGTAATACACTGAGCGAAACAATAACCGATGCTGATATAAAAATGAAAACCAACATTCCCGGCATGCCGGATATGGGTGGTATGATTGCACAGCAGATGAAATCACAAGCGGGCACATCCACCATTGTCAAGCTAGACAAAAAAACCTTAATTCTCAAGGAAGATAAAACGGGTGTGCAGGTGACCATGAAACGTAAATAGATAAACGTCATGGGATTTTATAACCGACATATCTTGCCCCATGTGCTTGATTGCGCCTGTGCCACTAAACCTATCCGCAAACAACGGGCTAAGATCATCCCCTTAGCCTATGGTGATGTGGTGGAAATCGGTATCGGGTCGGGGCATAATTTGCCCTATTATGATCAGGACAAAGTTAGTAAATTAATCGGCATAGATCCAGACGAATATGTTTGGAAAAAAGCCGCCGCAAAACGGACGAAATTTCATAAACCCTTGGAGCGGATCGGCTTGTCTGGAGAGAGTATTCCGTTGCCTGATGCTTGCGCCGATACTGTTGTCGTGACCTATTCTTTGTGTACTATCCCTGATCCCATAAAAGCGCTGCGCGAGATGAAACGACTGCTCAAGCCCGGTGCAAAGCTACTATTTTGTGAGCACGGCCAGGCACCCGATACCAATGTGCATAAATGGCAAAACCGGATTGACCCTATTTGGAAAAATATCGCAGGCGGCTGTCATTCTGGCAGGGATATACCGACGCTCCTGAAAGGCGCCGGGCTTTCTATAGACGTAATAGAACAAGATTATATTCCGGGACCCAAAATTCTTTCTTATAATTACTGGGGGCAAGCTTCTGGTTAGGTGTCCATTAAGGACTTACCAAAGTCAATTTTGGTGACTTACGTTGTGTAGGGTCAGGCGTGGGTGCCACTTCAGGTTCACCAATCCGTTCCTCCATTTTGTCCGCAAGCTCGTCTATTTGTACTACAATATTGCTTATATCCCGCAAGGACGCGTCGTCCATACAGGCGACCGCTTGTAGCATATTCGATGCATTACGGAGTAAATCCGTTTGTAAATATCTGTTTTTAATATCGGCAGAATTCATATTGACCTCAAGTTATATTTCTTTTTTCCAATAACATGATATTTGTCAATGATAATTATTGTGGAAAACCTATTTTGCTGGCTTAGGCCGTAACCTCGTTGTCTACAACCTAGCGGCCTAAAATGCATACATTATTTGAAGCACACTAACGATATTGAGTATTCATTTAGTTGTACTTGTTCTATAAGGTGGTTAATAGGCGTGCGCCACCGACTTCGCTCGCTGTGAAATGATAAGCAAATGACAAAAACACGATCAGAAAAAAAAACAGGCCACACGCGAGAAAATCCTCAAAGCCGCCTATGCGCTATTTGATGAAAAAGGCTATGATGATACCTCCTATACTGAAATAGCTGAACGGGCAGGGGTTGGTTACGGCACTATATATACCCATTTTAGTTCCAAGGAAAATTTGCTACTGGAACACTATTTAGAGCTAATATATTTGCAAGCGGAGCAGGTGCAGGTTTTGAGCAGTGAGACAGCCAATCCCCTGCAAGCTGGTTTGGATATGATCGACATGGTTTGGAACCAGAATCTGACCAGTCCTATCCGCAGATTAACGGTGTTTTTCTCTTACCGCTGGGTTAGTTCCAAAGAAGATTATGGTCGGGTATTGGATGCGATCAATGCCGTGTTGAAACCAATAGGTACGATGTTCGAACAGGCAAAATCCCACGGACTATTGGAAAAAACCATCACCGTTCCGCTTGTGCTTGACCTTATTAGCGCCGCGCACTTACACGCATTGCAGGAAGCCCGTTTCGGAGAAGATGAACGCAAAGCCGCGAAAAAAAAATTCGATGGTCAAGTTGATTACCTTTTGCAAATAGACAGGGCGAACTTTATTGGGTAGGGTCAGAGGACATTAGAGTTTTTCTTCTTGTACACCCAACGCAACAGCTAATTTTGTTGTAGCCGAGCCTGGTTTTAACGGCTTGGGCTGATTGGGGTGTGGCGCCCATCCGGTTAACCAGATGATTTCAAACCTGACCTTAAGCTTACCAGATTTTGTACTGTGGTCACATGTGTAGAGGGCTTCAACCATTTGGAAAAAACGAGAAGATACCGGATTTGGCGCCCGGGCTGACAACATATTGGTTTCGCCCATGAGCCTTAAATCTTTATATAATTTGTCGAGGGACGAATAATTCACATCGACAACGTCCCGGTCAGCTACGGGCATGGTATAACCACTGGCCGATAAAAGAGATGCCGCCTGGTCAAGCCTGATCATACTGGCCACGCGCGGGCTGACACGGCCATACAATTGATCTTCTACCGCGTACAGAGTATGGCGTAGGGTTCCCAGAGTTTCCCCGCCGAACAATGCCGCCAAAAATAACCCGTCTGGTTTTAACACGGTTCTTATCTTTGCCAAAGCCTGCGGCACTTGGTTCACGCCGTGAAGCGTCAACAGGTTTACAACCAAATCAAAGCTACCAGGTTTAAACGGTAGCGCCTCTTCATCACAGACAATGTCAAGTCCCGAAATATATGCCGTATTATCCGCAAATGTCACATGGCCAAGTTTTGCCCCTAACCTACCGGCCACCAATTGAGTTGCGTTGAGCGCCCCAATTAACAACGTGCGGTCAAAGTTTTTCCGGACATCAAGAACACGTTCAACAACGTCATCAACGCACCGCATATACAAAAAACGTTCACCGAGAATTTTTTGCGCCCGCCCCCGCCGTTGGCGCACCAAGACACGCTCAAATGGTTCTGTGGTCTTATTCTTTTGCAGAGGTTCTTTTAATTGTGTCATTATTCTGATATGGGCTGATTATGTCGCAATTGAAAGTCCCATATTCTCTTCTCCGGTCTCTCCCCAGTTTAATGGCAAATTCTCTATCCCGGATACAAGATACCGTTTTACCGCCCCACTCTTTGATTACGGGGCGGGTCTTATCCAAAGATGATCTGCAAATGGATACGGAATTATGGCAAAGTTTGAAATTCATTGACGATCCTTGCTGTACGGCTTGCGGTTTCCCATTTGAGTTTGAACAGGGAGTTGATGCATTATGTATGCGGTGCCACGCTCACATGCCGATTTTTGACCATGCCCGTTCTGCTATCACCTACGATGATATTAGTCGTAAATTGGTACTGGATTTTAAATATGGCGGGCGCACAGACGGGCTGGAATTTTTTGCAGCCCAAATGATGCGAGCTGGTTCGGCAGTGTTGGATGAGGCGGATACCCTTATCCCCGTGCCATTACATCCTAGCCGTTTGCGACAGCGTAGGTTTAATCAAGCGGCGCTTTTGGCAAGAACAATTTCGCGGCTCAGTGCCATCCCCTACCAGACAGAGGCCTTGGTGCGGCGTAAGAACACGCCGAGCCAGGGCGGGCTAACATTTTTGGGACGGCGGCGTAATGTTTCGGGTGCCTTTAATATGCGTCCAAATTTTAAAGACGCGGTCAAAGGACAGCATGTGGTATTGATTGATGATGTTTATACCACTGGTTCGACATTGTCGGCGTGTGCCAACCCCCTAAAACGCGCAGGGGCAAGGCGGGTTGACGCACTTACACTTATGCGGGTTGTCAGACCGCAAGAAATCCCTAAATAGGGCGTAGATAATTCAAGGATAAATGATGAAACTGGTCACCATATATACAAGCGCCATGTGCCCTTTTTGCTGGCGCGCACTCAGCTTGCTGAAAAAGAAAAACATTAGCTTCAAAGAGATTAATGTTGGAATGAATGCGAAACTGCGCGCCGAAATGATCCAGCGCTCCGGCGGTAGTACTAGTGTTCCACAAATTTTCATTGGTGATGATCATATTGGTGGTTGTGATGATATGATGGCGTTGGAAAAAAACGGTAAATTAGATGGTTTATTAGCAAAATGAGTTTACGGGCGGCAGTGATAAATTTGCGTTGCGGTGCTGACATTGCTGCCAATCTTGACCATGCCGAACAGATTATCCGCGCCGCACATAAGGATGGTGCCAAATTTATTGTCACCCCGGAAAATACTTTGCTGATGCAGGGAAATACTAAAAAATTGTTTGCGGCGATTAAACCAGAACAAGAAACGCAGGGTGTTGCGCACTTCAGTGCCTTGGCCAAAGAGCTGGGAATTGACCTTTTAATAGGCTCTATGGCGATAAAGTTGAGGAGCGACAAAGCCGCCAACCGTTCCTATATGTTTGGGCCAGACGGCGCTATCAAGGCTCGTTATGATAAAATCCATATGTTCGACGTGGCTATTAACGACACCGAGACCTGGAAAGAATCATCGAATTACCAAGCCGGCCACAAGCCCGTCATGACTGCGGCGGGCGGCTTTAATATTGGTCTCAGCATTTGCTATGATTTGCGTTTCGCTAATTTGTATAAATATTACGCAGAGCGCGGCGCTCACATATTGACCGTGCCTGCTGCATTCACGGCCATTACCGGGAAAGCCCATTGGCGTGTTTTACTACGCGCACGGGCAATAGAGACCAGTTCCTACATCATGGCAGCGGCGCAAGGTGGTATCCACGATAATGGCCGTGCGACTTGGGGGCGCAGCATGATTGTCGATCCTTGGGGGGATGTTATTGCCGAGTTGGATCATGATGAACCTGGATATTGCTGTGCAGATTTATCACTAGGCCTCGTCAACAAAACCCGCGCCCGTATTCCGGCCTGGCAACAGACGACGGATTTAACGGGGCAGTGAAACCTGACTTCCAGATAATTGGCGGTGGACTAATCGGTCTGTCAACAGCCTATGCCTTGATTAAGCGCGGCGCGTCCGTGCGCATCATTGAAGCCAGAGAGGGCATTGCTTTGGAAACCAGTTTTGCCAATGCGGGCATGGTACATGCTTCGCTGGCTGACCCGTGGAACGGGCCGGGCGTCGGGCGGCAATTATTGGGGTCGATTTTTGGCTTGCCGTCGCCAATGATTTTACGATTGCAGGCACTGCCGAGTGTGACAACATGGGGGTTAAAATTTCTCAAACACGCAACACCCGCCCGGCATTGGCACGCCACGAAAGCCAATTACCAGCTTGCAAATTATTCGGTCAATCTTATCCAGAACTGGCGAGAAGAACTAAATATAGAAGATGATTATCAGGGGCCAGGCCTCTTAAAAATATTTCGGGACGCACCCACATTGGCCAAAGCAAGTGCTTTGACCAACAAGTTACAAGCGTTGGGCTTGAAAGCAGAGTATATAACGGGCGAAGAAGCTGCCGTGAAAGAACCTTGCTTGGGGCCAATTACAGATAGGCTCGCCGGAGCTATTTATTACCCGGAAGATTATAAAGCCGATGCCTATGCTTTTTGCCAAGGGCTTGCGACCGAAATAAAAAGACTTGGCGGGGAAATTTTAACCGGTGTGTTTGTTAAGGCGTTGCTGTCTGAACGCGGCAAGGTGATCGGCGCGGGCGCGGACGCTGGCGATTTATGCGCAAATACAACAATTATCGCAGCAGGAGCGCACAGCACACATGTCTTGCGTCCGCAGGGGGTGAAACTAGCTTTGCGCCCCGTAAAAGGCTATTCTTTGACCTTTGAAGATATATTAGATGAAAATCAAACGGTGCCTAAACTCCCTGTTGTTGATGACGCGCTACATTGTGCCGTAACGCCCCTCGGAAAATCAATACGCATTGCGGGCACAGCGGAAATTGCTGGATATAATAGGGCTATGCCCAATGCCCGCCTCAGACTTCTGTTTGAAATGCTTCGTGCGGTATATCCGGAATTATCTCAAAACATATCGCCGCAAGACGGCATAGCGTGGCACGGGTTTCGCCCGGTGAGCGCCGACGGCATGCCGTTTATTGGTCACATGAAACCGGGACTGGCTATCAATACCGGGCACGGCCATATGGGCTGGACGATGTCGGCTGGCTCGGGGGAATTACTTGCTAACCTACTATTGGGTACGCCAACCGGGTTAGATGCAAGCGCATTTAACCCTTCAAGAAATTAAATATGCGCAATAAAAAAGCCCCGACCAAAGGGTTGGGGCTTTCTAAAAATTTATGCATTTGCGGCTTCGGCCTTATGCATTTTCGCCTTGGGCGCGCTCCAAAGTCATATTGACCAGACGCTGCCAATTCCCAAGCGATAACATATGGGCGTAAGCAACGGCCAAGAAGCCATTATCCATCAATTCTTTGGTGGTTTTGGCATCAAGAGCGCGAAGTTTCTCGTCGGTAATCGCAAAGTAATCCGCAATTTTTTGCTTCTCGGCTGGTGTGCCGTCGGCGTTCTGGCCTTGGAAATTCATTTCCTTTTGCTCGAACAAATCCAGCTCTTTAAAGCGGGTAATCATAGCTTCGGTAGCCCGGCGATCTTGCTCGAACTGCTTTAGAAATTCAAAGGCTTCGTTGGTGAACTGGGAAGGCTCGTCGCCGTCAAAGAAGGCTTGCGTTGGTTTTTTATCGGTTACACATTCCGCCTTTTCGTCTACACAAACCACAAAACGATCATTCTCTTGGTCGCCTGCAAGTACGAACGGATAGCGGCGCGCAAAAGCCGGCATGTAATATTTATTGTTAAACACACCGTCTTCGATAAGCAGATTTTCGTTGGCGCGGATGCCCATAACGGCCAAAGGTGTTTTATCATCACCAGCAAAAATGATTGGATAACTGGCAGAAGCAGAGCCAAATTCCGGTGCGGTGATTGGCATGAAATGGGTTTTTTCCATAAATGCGAATGGTTTTTCAACCTGAACTACGCCGTAGTTAGCGTGTTTGTCTTTGGTCAACGGTTGTGGATCTTCATACATCATCACATTACCACTTACATTCGGTTGTGCTGCCACTTGGTTTGTTGGTTTTTTAGCCATGTTATTTCCTTTAATTGCCCACTTTGTTGTGGCTTCAAAATTCTAAATCCCATTTTGGTGTACTGCCCAATTTGGAAAATTTGAGGGTCATTAGCCTATGTTTGCCCGCTCTTCAATGGTAAAAAGACCGTAATTACCACCATCATAGTAAACTCATGCAGTAATCAGGCCAAATTCACAGGTGCAAATGCAAAAACCTATGTTATAATGGCACAAACAAGAGGATATTATGACAGCATGTAAACACGAGCACGAACACAAAACGCCAGAACAACTTTTGGCGACAGCTCGGCAAATTTGCGACGAGCAAGGGCGCCGGTTCACCAAATTACGCGAACATGTCTTTACCTTGATCGCGGGTAGCAAAGGCCCGATCAAAGCTTATGATTTGCTTGATCAGTTGCGCCCCGAATTTGGCTCCCCCAAACCACCGACCGTTTATCGGGCTTTGGACTTTTTATCGGGCCTTGGGTTAGTCCATAGGGTCGAGGCCTTGAACGCCTATATTGCTTGTGATCATTCCGTAGATAATTATCAAGAAAAAGGCGGACATATTGCCGAATTTTTCATTTGTGAAACTTGTGAAAACTTGGAAGAACGTTCCGCCAATGACCATATTGATTGTATACCGGGCGGATTTGTTATCCGCCGCTCGGTCATAGAGCATTACGGCATATGCAAAAACTGCGCCGCGTAAGCCGAACGTGAATAAATTAATCGAAACATGGCGCGGCGAAGCTTTGGCTTGGGAGGCGGACGAGCTTGGCCATATGAATATGCGCTATTATTTTGACCGCGCCCATGAAGCCCGCGCCCGCTTTGCCCACAGTCTTGGCTTGCCACACATTTACAAAACATCTTCCCTCAGCACTATTGTCCCAACCAAGCAACACATAAAGTATATCAAAGAAGTGCGCCCCGGTCACGGCATGGCGGTGCAAAGCGGTGTCGTGGCGCTCGGTGAAACCGACATTACCTTGATCCATATAATCAGCGGCAATAAGGATAGCCTTGCCGCAACCATCACCGAAACCCTGTCCCATGTTGCAGTGCGGACGGGCATAAAATTTAGCTGGTCCAAGCGCACGAAAAAGTTAGCCGCGCAACATATTGTTGACATGCCCGACACGGCGAAACCACGTAATATCGACCCGAACGAGATGGCAGGTCTGCCGACCATGGACGACGCCGATATATTGGGCTTACAAACCATTGGGCGCGGCGTGTTCAGGCCGTCTGAATGTGATGCGTTTGGGCATGTCTTGCCCACTGCCATTATTGGGCGGGTCTCTAACTCTACCCAGCATCTCAAATCTGCATGGCCGGACTTAGATTTTGCATCCGACGACGGCATGAGCGGGGCGCTATTGGAAGCTTGCGCGCGGCATAAACTCCGCCCCAAAGCGGGCGACCTTTATGAAATCCGCTCAGGCCTGCGCAGTGCCAGCACCCATACACGCGAAATTTGTCACTGGATTTTAGATCCGGTCAGTGGCCAATGTTGGACAAGTTTTGTCGGGTCTGGCTGTCGGTTCAATTTAAAAACTAGGCGGCTGGTCAAGATAGACGACGATGCTTTGGCCGTACTTAAATTTGGTGTAATTGACGGCTTAAAGCCTTAAAATCCGGCACTCAAAATATCACGTAAAGCCTCCCGGCTCATATCCGGCTCTACCACCGGGAAGAAATGATCTTTTGTTGGATGATAATCTATTTGCAAATCTGGGTTTCTGCGCCGTGTCCGCCGCATCCATCCTTCGGATTGTTTGACAAAGTCTGTGATGATTATCCGTGAGCCTTTCGGCAGGTTAGTAATTCGGCGCTTCATGTTTTGCGCTTGATTTACATAGCCGAGCTGCTCCCACTTTGGGCGACACGCCAAACGCACGCCACCTTCATGCTCAATAAATCCATCTTGGATATAATCGTGCAGCACATCTGTTGGGAAGTGTTTAAACGGCCCACGCCCGTGGTAACGTTTATAGGCGGTTGCGGGCGATGAAAATTGATCACGTCTACGCCCTGCGTTTTTGGCAAATGGGTAGTTTTTCATCAAAAAATTACGCCCCGCCCGGCTTGCCATAATTATCCGCGCGCTGATTGGTAAAACTATAGGATCAAATGCCAGTACTTTTGTTATTTTGTCAGGGACGATACCCGCCGCAATAATCGCGGTGTTGGCTCCAAGGGAATGTCCCGCCACAATAATTGAGCCGTCAATATGCGACTGTAGATACTTGCTCAAATCTCTGGCGTGATTGGTAGGGCTGGCCAAATTTTCGTCATCAATAGGTAAATCCGTCCGCCCGTGCCCACGCAGATCCAGCGCCATGATATGTACCCCCTCGTGTATACATAGCGGCTCTAGCAGGCTCCGATAGGTCAGTCCGTTAAACCCGTTGGCATGTAAATACACCATTTTTACGGGTTCAGAGCGCGGCCCAAAATGCACAGCCGCCATAGTCCCACCCGGCACAGGTTTGTTGGTACGGTGGATAATACTATCTTTACTTGATGTTTTCATCATCTGCCCACTTCATCACCAATAAGGAAATCGGAGCCAATATGGCAAACCCGCCGATGAGCGGCAACACTGTCCCCCCATAAGATTGCCCGATCAACGTACCTATGCCCAATGAGACAAACCCCGACAAACACCCGACAACAGCCGCACCAACGCCTGCAATATGCCCAACTGGCTCCATAGCAATAGCATTGACATTACCAAATAAAATACCCAGCAAGAAGAACGAGAATCCTGCCCAAACCATAAATGCGACGAGCGGTAAGCCGCTCCCCGTTTTGTTAAGCATTACGACCGCTATAAAGAATAAGCCCGACCATATAGCTTTGGCCAAGAGTGCCCAATTACATAATTTTCGCATACCAAGCTTCATCACCAATCGGGCGTTTACGAAAGCAGCAGAACCGATGCAAATGGCCAGCGCACCAAAATAATAAGGGAAATTATGGGTGATGCCGAACACATCTGCAAATAATTGCGGCGACGTCATCAAATAGGCCAGAAATGCACCGTAAACGATACCTGCCGCCAGTGAATAGCCAAATGTGACGCGAAACTTCAGCGCTTCTATAAAATTTGCTATTATGGCTCGGAGAGAGAATTTTCGCCGAAACTCAGGGTGCAAAGTTTCGCCTTGGCGCAGGCCATACCAAAGCGACACAATGGCCGCCATGGCCAACAAAGAAAAATACACGGCACGCCAATTCCATAAATCGGCAATCCACTGTCCCAGCAAGGGTGCCAGCGCCGGAACAATAATAAAAAATGACATAATAAATGATGTCACCTTGGCCATTTCCCGCCCCGAATAAATATCGCGGACAACGGCGGTTGAAACAATGCGCGGCCCGGCAACGCCCAGCCCTTGCAAGAACCGCCCCAAGAGCATGACATTGAAATCCTGAGCGACCATAGTTAAAACACAGCCAAAAATAAACAATCCAAGCCCGGCAAAAATGGCTGGCTTGCGGCCTACACTATCAGATACGGGGCCGTAAATCACCTGACCAATCGCCAGACCCAAGAACAACATACCAATAATAAGCTGCGGCTTGTTGGGATCAGTAACCCCCAAATCGGCACCGATCACATCAATCACCGGCAACATGGCATCAATAGACAGCGCCACTAGGGAAATCATATAGGCCATCATAGCCGAAAATTCCAGCATCGACAGTTTTGGTTTGGTTATGGTGAGTGTTTCAGACATCTCGCCTGATTAATAGGATTATCACGAAGGGCAAGCTAATTTACGGGCTTCTTTCACTTGAGGGTCACAAAGGCTTTTTATATTTTATGAATTCGGTTTTATTGGCGATTTTGTTGTAGAGATGTTGAGCGCGCTTGTTGTGGTCTTCGGTTAGCCAATAAAGCTGGTTTGCGCCTTTTGCGCGTGCCGCATCTGCCACGGCCTCGATGAGGGCACGTCCTGCGCCCGTGTTTCGGGCGGCTTGGACGGTGAATAAATCTTCGAGATAGCAGCACGGGTCTTTTGACCATGTGATGGGGTGGAATAAATAATGGGTAAAACCAATCAGGTTTCCGTCTGCGTCCACCGCGCCTAAACCGTGAATGCCGAAATCCGCATCCATTAATCTTGACCAAGTGAGTTTGGTGATGTCGTCCGGAAGTTCCGTGCGGTAATAGGCTAAATAGCCTTGCCATAAGGTCAGCCAGACCTGTTTGTCGTTCTTAGTGAGTGGTCTAATTGTTATGGTCATATTATTCTATAAGGTTTTGCCGCCGGGTAGCTTCGCATCTGGTGGGCGGTGGTAAAGCGGTTCTGCCGGATGGGTGTTTGGTGCTGCGTCCATGCCGAGCCAAGCCAGTGCGGCGGGACAAACATATGTGCTGTCGTCTTCTGCGCCTAATAATTTAGCCCCGCCACCGACGATGATTTTAGGCAGGTTCTTCAATTCATTTACGGTAGATAGTTTTGGCTTTGCGGATGGGCGACCATTATTGAAAACCTGTGACAATACCTGCCCGCGCCGCACATCAGCCACGGCAAGGACGGTTTTGTCCATATCCGGATCAGCGTTCGCGGCCCAAACTTGCAAACCTGATAGGCCGACAATGGGGATGTCGTGCGGTAGAGCAAAGCCTTTGGCAAATGACAGGCCAACCCGAAGCCCGGTAAAACTGCCCGGCCCGGCGCAAACAGATATTTTATCTATATCGGCGGGTTTTACATCAGCTTTTGCAAGCACATCTTGCACCATACCTGCTAGCATTTCTGCATGGCCGCGCCCGATTCTTCGTGTCCGCATGGCCAGAATAGCCGCATCATCAACCAATGCGGCGCTGCACCATCCTCCGGTCGTATCCAATCCAAGACAAATCAAGACGGATCAACTAAAACGCTTCTTCTACGGCAGTAACTTCGGGCACATAGTGCTTCAGCAAGTTTTCCACACCGGACTTCAGGGTCATGGATGAGGACGGACAGCCCGCACAGGCACCCTTCATTTGTAAAAACACCGTACCGCTATCCACATCAAAACGCTTGAACAAAATATCGCCGCCGTCCTGGGCAACTGCTGGGCGCACACGGGTGTCGATCAGCTCTTTAATCTGGGTGACGATTTCCAAAACCTCGCCTTCGTAAACTTCTTCGTCCGCCTGCGTACCCTCGTTCGTGATGACACCGCCGCCGCCGACATAGAAATCCATAATAGCACCCAATATGGCTGGCTTTAAGTGTGGCCAATCGGCCTTAGCATTGCGGGTTACAGAAATAAAATCCTGACCAAAAAACACCCGCTCGATATTAGGGATAGAAAACAAGACGCCAGCAAGTGGCAAATGATCAGCGTCATCACCTTTATCTACTTCCATGGGCGGTAAGCCTTCTGCCATAACCTCGCGTCCGGGCAGGAATTTCAGGGTTGCCGGGTTGGGCGTATCTTGGGTTTGAATAAACATTATAGTCTCCAATTAAATCCATTCTAAAATGGCGATTATCTGCGCAGATACAAGTGGCAAATCAATTCGGAGCAAAATTTATTAGATATTTACCACGCTTGCTAAGCACAGTTTTACTGCATTGGACTAGTAATAGGTATGGGAAGATTTTCAAACATAGTAACGCCTAGTCGATTAGCGGCGCAATCTAGGCAGCAAACTAGTCAAGTTACGCCTGTAAAGGCACCAATTATTGATGAGCCGGTCAACCCTGCCGCAGAGCTGCCATCTAACCTTAAGCGAGCCGCAGAGCAAAAAAATCGTCGTAGCGCCTCGCGCGAAAACCAATCGCCAGAAGAGCGCGCCCGGCAAGATGCTCTGCACACAAGGCGTCGTATTCACAATATGTTGATTGATGATTTGGACCTGTCCATTCTTGATAAGCTCGAAGAAAACGAAATGCGCCGCCAAATTGAAGCGCAAGTCCGGGCAATCGTCGCTAAAGAGAGCATGAAGCTAAACCAGGGCGAAATCCAGGCACTTTCAGGTTCAATTATCAATGAAATGACAGGGCTGGGGCCGTTGGAGCCTTTATTGGCTGATGACAGCATTAGCGATATTTTGGTCAACACGCACGAGCATGTATTTATTGAGCGGGGTGGTGAGTTAGAGCCGACCGATGTGCGCTTTGCCGATGAAGCTCATTTGCTGCGTATTATCAATAAAATTGTCTCCGCCGTTGGTCGCCGGGTTGATGAAAGCCATCCAATGGCCGACGCTAGGCTGGCGGATGGCAGTCGGGTCAATGTAGCCGTCGCACCGATTGCGGTCGATGGCCCTTTAATGTCTATACGGAAATTTTCTTCAAATCCGTTCACCTTGGATAAGTTGGTTGAATTTGGAGCGGCTCCGGAAGTTGTGGCAGAATTTTTGTGGGCGGCTTGCAAAGCCAAGGTTACGATTTTAATTTCCGGTGGTACCGGTTCGGGTAAAACCACGCTCCTCAATGCTATGTCCCAGTCGATTTCCCACAAAGAACGCTTGATTACGATTGAAGATGCAGCCGAACTACAATTGCAACAGCCCCATGTGGCGCGTATGGAAACACGCCCGCCAAACATTGAAGGCAAAGGCGAGATTAAACAGCGCGAACTGGTAAAGAATGCGCTACGGATGCGCCCGGACCGAGTGATCCTTGGGGAGGTCAGGGGCGAGGAAGCTTTTGATATGCTGCAAGCCATGAATACGGGGCATGAAGGTTCGTTGGCCACACTGCACGCCAATACGCCGCGTGATGCCATTACCCGCTTGGAGCAGATGGTTGGTATGGGCGACATTAAAATCAGCCCCGAGGGTGTGGCCGGACAGATAGCCTCCGCCATAGGCCTTATTGTTCAGGCCAGTCGGCTATCAGATGGCCAGCGTAAAATCACCAGTGTGACAGAGGTGACCGGCATGGAAGGCCCTGTTATTCAAATGCAGGAAATTTTCAATTATACAAAAACCGGGTCTGGCCCCAATTATGAAGTGATCGGCGAGTTTCGTGCAACCGGGATACGCCCGCGTTGCTTGCACGAAATCCTAACCAGTGGTTCAAATATCGACCAATCCATTTTCGAGCCAGGTGTGTTGGAGCCAGGTCGAATTGCTAAACTTAGTCTGCATGAACGGATGCCATAATTTATGAGTAGCCCGACCAACATAGTCATCTATATTTTAATTTTCGCCTGCGCGTTTTTGCTCATGCAATTGGTGATTGGCGCGGGGCGACAAGGTGCGCGGCAAATCAAGCGAGCCAATATACGAATGAAAATTCTGGCAAAAGGGGGGGGCAATGGTGAGGCTTCGGGTGCAACCCTCAAGGCTTTGCGGCAGTCTCGCGGGATTGATGATGATAACCAAGTGGGAAAATTGCTGAGATGGCTAAATTTGCTGGTCATACATTCTGGCCTACGGATCGGCGCTTACGGTTTATACATTGCTATGTCGGTCTGCGCATTTGTTGTGGGAACCTTGGTGTTTTTCTTTACTGGTAACTATCTTTACTTCGTTTTGGGGTTTGTTGCCGGATTTGGCCTGCCTGTGCTTGCCGTCATGTTTATCGGCAAACGCAGGCGCAAAAAAGCCGTTATGCAATTGCCCGATGCACTTGATGTGATTGTTAGATCTTTGCGGGCGGGTCATCCTGTGCCTGTAGCAATTGATCTTGTTGCCAGAGAAATGCCGGATCCAATCGGTTCAGAGTTTGGTTTGGCGGGCGATGAAATCACCTATGGCACCGAACTTGGCGCATCTGTTCAGCGCTTGTCAGACCGGGTTGGTCACGGTGATTTTGATATGCTCGCGGCCACCGTTCGCTTGCAAGCGCGCACAGGCGGTAACCTCGCAGAACTTCTGGCCAACATTGCTCAAATGGTGCGTGAGCGCCAAAAAATGCGCCTCCGCATCAAAGCCGCATCTTCAGAGGGTCGGATGTCGGCACTTATCTTGAATGTCGTCCCGATATTATTATTCCTCGCAGTGAATATGCTTTCGCCTGAGTTTTACGGTGATGTTTCCGATGTGCCTATGGTCAAACAAGGTTTGATCGCCGCCGCAATCTGGATGGTGATTGGTAATGTCGTCATTCGCAAAATGATTAATTTCAAGATATAGGCCGGGCATCATGTTATCCTCTCTTACCCAGATACAGTTGTTGATTATTACCGCAATTTTTATGGCCTTATCCCTTGCAGGTATTGCTGTTGCTATCTGGTCATCTCTCAAAAAGAACACAGTAATGAGCAGGCGGCTGTCCGGCGTGTCCAAGCAAGATGCAGACTTCATCCCAAATTCTACCGCCGCGACACCAGATATGATAGCAAGCTTTGGGCGGCATTTAACATTACCAGGGCCGGAAGAAATATCAAAAATCCGGTTTAAATTATCGCAAGCCGGTTTCTACGAAGCAAAATCTATACCGATGTTTTACGGCGCAAGTGTCGTTGCCCTCTTATTGCCCGTGTTTGGTCTGCTAGCTTTTTGGGGAATTTACGGGAGCCAATTACCAGCAGAAAAACTTGTTCTCGTTGCTGTTACATTTATTGCTTTGGGATTGTTTGCCCCCAGCATTTATCTGCGAGGCCGGATCAAGAAACGCCAGATGCAAGCGCGGGAAGGCTTCCCGGATATGATGGATTTATTGCTGGCCTGTATTGAAGCCGGGCTTGGGTTGGATGCAGCTTTGTCGGTAGTTGCCAAGGAACTGGGTAAGCGGTTTCCGGTAATCCAGATAAATCTCGACCTGCTCAATCTGGAGCTTATGGCTGGTCGTACAAGACCCGAAGCCTTTAAGAATTTCGCGGAGCGTCTCGGGTTGGAAGAAGCAAAATCTCTGAATATTATGCTCAAGCAGTCCGAAGAAATGGGGAGTTCTTTAGGGGCTGCTCTCCGGACATTTTCAGAAGAAATGCGTACCAAACGTATGTTGCGCGCTGAGGAAAAAGCCATGGCTCTGCCCGCGAAGATGACAATTCCTCTGATTGTGTTCATTTTCCCGACCATATTATTAATGATGTTTTTGCCTGCCGCCGCCCGCCTAACCGATGCATTTGTATGAGAAACTTAGCGGCATTTTTTATTGGCATTGTCACATGTTTGATAATGTCTGGCTGTGCGACCACAACTGCTAGCACAACAAAAACCACGGAAGTAGATGTTAGGCCTGTGGTTAAAAGTACAGGTTTGGTCGAAGCGGTTGCGCTCGATGTTGGCGCCGAGTTGTCACGGGCAAGAAAGTTGCAAAACGCTTCGGACTTTGCAGCCAGTCTGGTAATTTATGAAGACACGCTCGCGCGTATGTCTCAGGCGCATCCAAGCCGTGCAGATATAGAGATCGGCTTGGCGGATAGTGCCTTGGCTCTTGCTTGGCGCGGAGAAAAATATGCGCAACAAGCACGAAAAACATATCAGGCTATTTCGGGAAACGCAGAATATTCCGACGCGATAAAACGCCGTGCAAAATCAGGATTATTGTTGCTAGACTTGGCGCGTGACACCCCGGAAATTGGCGCACAGAAATTACAGGCCGCGCTAGAGACCAACCCAAATAACCCCCGCTTGTGGAATGCCTTGGGCGAAATACGCGACAAAAATAATGACTGGATGGGCGCGTTAGATGTGTATGTTAAAGCTCTCAGGGCGGCGAAAAGAAACGGGACGAGTACCGCTGCCGTTGTCAACAATATGGGTATGTCGCTATTGATGCAGGGCCGCAATAAAGAAGCGGTATCCAAGTTTAAGCAAGCTAAAAAAGCTAACCCTGAGATGCCCGTCTATGATAGTAATTACCGTTTGGCTCAAATCTTGAGCGGTAAAACCAATAAAGCTCTAAAAGGAGTGTCCGAAACCCGCGCCGCACAAATTTATAATGACGCAGGCGTTATCGCGCAATCGCACGGAAACACTCGCCAAGCCAGCAGCCTGTATAAGAAAGCCTTGGAAATAAGTCCGGTCTATTTTGAACGAGCCGAAGAGAACCTAGCAGGGTTGTCGCCAATAGCCCAACTTGTTGCCAGCGCCACCCGGTTAGACTAAATTTCCCTACTGACATCCCTGTCGTTTGCTTGTGCTTAGTGGATTATTAATTTGACCATTGGGTCGAAATTATGTATGTGTGGTTTAATTGAGAAATTTAATTTCGCATATGGTGCGACGTAGCGAAACAAAATAACCAGACCTTGAACGGTCGGTTGCACCGCCAGCTGGAAAGAAAAATATGCCAAAACTAGCGACCAAGATAAATCCTGATGCGCCGGAGTTTCACGGTAATGCAAAGGCAATGCGGGCGCTTGTGGATGATCTGCGGGCTAAGGTCGGCGTGATTGCCAAGGGCGGGCCGGAGCGTTCACGGGAGAGACATTTAGCGCGCGGCAAACTTCTTCCTAGGGAAAGAGTGGAGCGTCTGCTTGATCCCGGCACGCCATTTCTCGAAATCGGGCAATTTGCGGCCTATCAAGTCTATGATGATGTTGTGCCAGCTGCCGGAATGATTGCGGGCATTGGCCGGGTGTCAGGGCGCGAATGTATGATTGTCTGCAATGACGCCACAGTTAAGGGCGGCAGCTATTATCCCCTGACCGTCAAAAAGCATTTGCGCGCCCAAGAGATTGCCCGCGAAAATCATTTACCGTGTATTTATTTGGTGGATAGCGGCGGAGCCAATCTGCCGCGCCAAGACGAAGTGTTTCCCGACAAAGAACATTTCGGTCGGATTTTTTATAATCAAGCCACACTGTCGGCCAAAGGCATCGCACAAATTGCTGTCGTCATGGGGTCTTGTACGGCGGGCGGAGCCTATGTGCCCGCTATGGCCGACGAAAGCATTATTGTTGAAGGCCAAGGCACGATATTTCTGGCCGGGCCACCGCTGGTGAAAGCCGCCACGGGCGAAGTGGTTAGCGCTGAGGATTTGGGCGGTGGTATGCTCCACGCCAAAACATCCGGAGTGGTGGATCATCTGGCCAGCAGCGATGAACATGCCCTAGCGATTACGCGAAATTCTGTTGCGGCGCTGGGCGACCACGCGGCCAGCTTCACGCCTACGGGTTCCGAAGAACCACCCGCTTACGATGAAGACGAATTGCTCGGCATTATACCCGCCGATACCCGCAAGCCGTTTGATGTGCGCGAAGTGATTGCGCGGATTGTTGACGGGTCAAAATTTGACGAGTTCAAGAAATTATACGGCGAGACTTTGGTGTGCGGGTTTGCCAAAATCCACGGCTATAAAGTCGGCATCGTTGCCAATAATGGCGTGCTGTTTAGCGAAAGCGCCCTTAAAGGTGCGCACTTTGTCCAGCTGTGTGCCAAGCGCAAAATCCCGCTTGTATTCCTACAAAACATCACCGGCTTTATGGTCGGCTCAAAATACGAGGCAGGCGGTATTGCCAAGGACGGCGCGAAATTTGTCACCGCCGTGGCCTGTGCCAATGTGCCAAAGTTTACCATCGTCATTGGTGGTTCTTACGGGGCAGGCAATTACGGCATGTGCGGGCGGGCTTATTCACCGCGCCTGATGTTCATGTGGCCGAATGCGCGCATCTCCGTCATGGGCGGTGAACAGGCTGCGTCTGTGCTGGCCACCATAACCCGCGATGGCATCGAGCGGCGCGGCGGCGAATGGAGCGCCGAGGAAGAAGAAGAGTTTCGCAAACCGCTCTTGGAGAAATACGAACGCGAAGGCCACCCATATTATGCCAGCGCAAGGCTCTGGGACGACGGCATTATTGCCCCCACCGACACGCGCAGGGTTTTGGGTTTAGGGCTAGCCATGGCAGCCAATGCGCCAGTTGGTGAAACCGAATTCGGTATATTTAGGATGTGATGATGAGCAAAGTACACGAAATAATTCTTCCCCCATTCATGGGGGAAGTACCCCAAAGGGGGGATGGGGGCGCAGGCCATAGGCCTGCCTCCTTAGCGCTTGTTTGGCGCTGCGCGCCGCCCCCATCGCCTACGCTTTGCTTCGGCACTTCCCCCATGAATGGGGGAAAGAACCCATGACCAAGATTAAAAAAATCCTTATTGCCAATCGCGGCGAAATTGCCTGTCGGGTGATGAAGACGTGCCGCAAAATGGGCATTGCTAGCGTTGCGGTTTATTCCGATGCGGATCGTAAGGCGCTGCATGTACGCGCGGCGGACGAGGCTGTGCATATTGGGGCTAGCCCTGCGGCGGAAAGTTATCTTGTCATTGATAAAATCATAGCGGCATGTAAATCGAGCGGCGCAGATGCGGTACATCCGGGCTATGGGTTTCTCTCGGAAAACCCTGAGTTCGCGCGCCGTCTGAAAAAAGAAGGCATCACATTTATCGGCCCCGCGCCCGAGAGCATGGAGGCTATGGGGCTTAAGGATGCGGCCAAGAAATTGATGGAAAAAGCTGGAGTTCCGGTAACCCCCGGCTATCACGGCAAAGACCAGAGCGCTAAACTTTTAAAGGCCAAAGCCGGCATGATTGGTTATCCTGTGCTGATAAAAGCTATCGCAGGCGGCGGTGGTAAGGGTATGCGCAAGGTGGACGCGGACGTAGATTTCGACGATGCGCTAGCCAGCTGTATGCGCGAAGCTCGGTCCGCGTTCGGGGACGACCGTGTATTGATAGAGAAATATATCCTCTCGCCGCGTCATATCGAAGTGCAAGTGTTCGGCGATACCCACGGCAATGTGGTACATATGTTTGAGCGCGATTGTTCCCTACAACGCCGCCACCAAAAAGTCATCGAAGAAGCCCCCGCACCCGGCATGACCGAAGACGTGCGCAAAGCCATGACGGACGCCGCAATTGAAGCCGCGAGGGCCGTAAATTATGTCGGCGCTGGCACGGTAGAATTTATCGTGGACGGTAGCGGCAAATTACGCAAAGACGGTTTCTGGTTCATGGAAATGAACACACGTCTACAGGTCGAGCATCCCGTGACAGAAATGATAACGGGGCTAGATTTGGTGGAGCTACAAATATGTGTGGCGCAGGGTGAGGAATTGCCGAAGCAGAAAGATATAAAAAAATCTGGGCATGCATTCGAGGCTCGGATTTACGCCGAAGACCCCGCCAATGATTTTCTGCCAAGTGTGGGCAAGCTTTCCGTTTGTCACTATCCGTTAGGCGCTTTGTCAAATGAAGGTCTGCGCATTGACGCATCCGTTTGGGCTGATGATGAAGTCAGCGTGTTTTATGATCCCATGATTGCCAAAATCATCACTCATGAAAAAACTCGTTCGCAAGCCCTTGAAAGTTTGATTGGTAATTTGGGCGCGGTGCATATGTACCCCATTAAAAATAATGTCAATTTTCTACGGGCTTGCCTAAGGCACAAGGCATTTAGAGCCGGGTCGGTTAATACGAATTTTATTCCTGACTATTTCCCAAACTTTTCTGATGGCCCAAAACTTAGGGTCAAAGCGCTGCGCGATTTAGCCAGTCAAATTTATGTGCGCCTGCCAGAGAGCGGAAAATCACCATTTACACACATGGATGGGTGGCGCCTCAACCGAGAACCTAGAATAGCCACCTCGTTATCAATAGACGGTGAGGATATTGTCTTTGCCTATAGTCAAGAAAACAATCTTGTGACCTGTAAAGTTGCGGGTCACACACTCACGTGCATCACGACGGATCCTAGAGAGGTGTATGAAAACCGTGGCGCGATATTTGATTTAGACAATGGCTTCGTACTGTTTTCACAAGGGCAAGCCTATATGGTCGCAGAATTTGGCCTTGGCGTGGTTGGATCAAGTGACCAAAAAATCGGGGCTATCACCGCCCCTATGCCCGGCAAGATTATTGCTGTGAATGTGGCGGTTGGTGACACTGTCAAAGCAGGAGATAAGCTTATTATTATGGAAGCCATGAAAATGGAAATGTCATTGTATGCGCCTCGGGACGGGGTGGTAGCGACGGTGAATTGCGCCGTTGATGCGCTTGTATCCGACGGTGAAGTTTTATTGGAATTGGAGCAGGCAGACTAAGAATTATTCTTCCCCCATTTTTCCCAAAGGGACTTCCAAGAGTGCGCAAGGGGAAGTCCCCTCTTCTTGGAGGGGGATGGGGGCAGACGCTCTGCGTCTCAACGATGATATAGATAATTACGAAAGCGCAATGCGCACAAGAGTGCGCGCCCCCTCCGCTTTCGCTACGCTACAGCACCTCCCCCATAAAAATGGAGGAGGGAGATAAAAGGAAGAAAAGAAATGACCACCACATACCCAAGCCTAAATTTCAATCACGGCGAAACCGCCGATATGATCCGCGAGTCTGTCCATGCCTTTGCCCAGGCCGAGATCGCGCCGATCGCCGAACAGATTGACCGCGAGGATACATTTCCCCGCGAGCTATGGAACAAAATGGGCGCGCTGGGCTTGCTCGGCATTACCGTGGAAGAAGAATTTGGCGGCACCGGGCTTGGCTACCTCGAACACACCATTGCCATGGAAGAGATTAGCCGCGCGTCTGCTTCTGTTGGCCTTGCTTACGGCGCACATTCGAATTTGTGCGTCAATCAACTACGGCGTTGGGGCAGTGATGCCCAGAAGAAAAAATATTTGCCCAAATTAATGACTGGGGAGCATGTTGGCTCTCTGGCAATGAGCGAGCCGGGGGCTGGCTCTGACGTAGTTTCAATGACGCTGCGCGCCGATAAGAAAGGCGACCATTATGTGCTGAACGGCAATAAAATGTGGATCACCAATGGCCCGATTGCGGATACACTTATCGTCTATGCCAAGACAGATATAAATGCAGGCTCCAAAGGTATCACGGCTTTTATCATTGAAAAAGATTTCAAAGGATTTAGCACGGCGCAAAAGTTGGATAAGCTGGGCATGCGCGGCTCGGACACTTGCGAATTGGTATTTGAGGACTGCGAAGTTCCTGCGGAAAATATTATGGGCCCACTCGGCAAGGGTGTTGGCATTCTCATGTCCGGCCTTGATTATGAGCGCACAGTTTTGTCCGGCGGCTCTATCGGGATTATGCAAGCCTGTCTTGACGTTGTCCTGCCCTATATTCACGAGCGCAAGCAATTCGGCAAAGCCATTGGCGAGTTCCAGCTTATGCAAGGCAAGCTGGCGGATATGTATGTGACCACAAGCACCGCCCGCGCTTACACCTACGCCGTGGCCCAAGCCTGTGATAGGGGCGAGACGGCGCGCAAAGACGCGGCGGGTGCCATACTCTACGCCGCCGAAAAAGCCACACTCTTGGCCCTCGACGCTATACAAATGCTGGGCGGCAATGGCTACATTAACGAGTTCCCAACGGGTCGCCTTCTCCGCGACGCCAAGCTCTACGAGATTGGTGCCGGCACCAGCGAAATCCGCCGCTGGTTAATTGGTCGAGAGTTATTCAGCGAGACCGGGTAAGGTTAAAAATTTCGCTAGATGCAAACAAAAAAGAGGTGCTTTCCCCCGAAAGCACCTCTTTCTTTGGCCAATTTGCAAGCGTGCCCCACATGGACTCGCGCTCGGTAAAGAGCTTTGGCGTATTAGGGTGAACCCTGCCTTACACGGGGCGCGTGGTAAGGGCAGGGTTCTTGGTTAAGGGTGATCGCCACTAACCGAAGCGGGTCTTACAATCGCCAATATGAATGTAACCTAAACGAAATGTATGCTGATATATTCGGGTCAACTTTGTTTATCTGGTGTTCAGGTTTGCGCCTATTCTCGCCAATATTGCGTCAAATTTGACACATCTGGGCGGGGACGTTCCGTCGGGTCTTCTGTGGCCGTGCCTATATAGATGAAGCCCGCCATACGTTCTGTACTGGATAGACCAAGAACATCGTTGATTCGCCCATCAAACGCATACCACTCCGTCAACCACTGGGCGGCAAAGCCCGAAGCCCGCGCCGCCAATAGCATATTCATGCACACGGCTCCGGCAGACAGTTCTTGCTCCCATATAGGTGTGCCGCGCGGGCAGTCTTTGGGGCTGGAGACCACGCCGACCACGAGGGGGGCGCGCTCGAAACGGGTGCGTTCATGCTCTATTCGGTCTTGTGGCATATTTGGGCAATCCTGTTGAAATAATTGCGCTAAATGCTCCCCGAACGCGGCTCGTGCATCGCCCTCAAACAGCAAAAACCGCCACGGAAATAATTTGCGGTGATCGGGCGCACGGGCAGCTAGGCGCAGTATCAGCTCTAATTCTTCCGCATTTGGTCTAGGATCGCTCATGGCCCGCACCAAAGCAGAGCGTCTTTGCGACAAAAATTTCAGCACGTCTTGATTGGCGTCCGCCGCTTTTAATTGTGCGCATTTATCGGGTTGGTCAAAATTCATACTAGCATCACCTCTCTTTAGTCCGTAAAACGGGATATATAAAAATATGGAGCCATTATGAACACGATTGACCGCCGCTTGCAAGAACTGGGATTAACCTTGCCCGAACCCGTAGCCCCCGTCGCCAATTATGTGCCCTATGTTGTCACAAATAATCAGGTATTTATTTCAGGGCAAGTCTCCATCACTGCCGATGGTGATTTAATCACTGGAAGGCTCGGCGAAGGTTTAACCGTGGAGCGCGGCCAAGAGGCAGCGCGGGCGTGCGGTCTGAATTTAATCGCCCAAATGAAAGCCGCATGCGGCGGCGATTTGACCCGCGTCAAACGCGTGGTCAAATTGGGCGGGTTTGTGTGTAGTGATTTCAAAAGCACGGCTCTGGACATTCCAAAAATCATCAATGGTTGCTCGGACTTGATGGTCGATGTGTTCGGTGAGGCTGGCAAGCATGCCCGCTTTGCCGTCGGTGCGCCCGCTCTGCCGCTCGACGTGGCGGTAGAAATCGACTGCGTAATCGAGATTGAAAATTAAGGTCAGAATTTTAAATGCAGTCGGCGATGTTTCGCGCTCGGATTGGAATGCGCTCTTGCCCGTGCGCGGCTCGCAAGATTATCACCCCTTCACCGATTGGGATTTCCTGAACGCGCTCGAAATAAGCGGCTGTGTCGGTGCGGGAACCGGCTGGCTATCTGCGCATATCTGGCTAGAAGACAAAACGGGTTGTGCGCCGCTCTATGTTAAATCCCATTCTATGGGGGAATATGTATTTGACCAAATCTGGGCCGATGCGGCGGCGCGGGCGGGCATGGATTATTATCCGAAACTACAATGCGCCGTACCGTTCACACCCGTCACTGGCCCCAGGTTAATTGCGAAAACCCCCGAAGCCGAAACCATATTGATAGAAACCCTCAAAGACATGTGTAGTCAAAACAATATGTCCGGTGTGCATCTGACGTTTGGCAACAAAGACCTCGTTGAGCGGTTATCAGAGCAAGGCTTCCTGACCCGCACAGATAGGCAATTTCATTTTATCAACAGAGATTATAAAAGCTTCGATGATTTTCTCGCCAACCTCACTTCCCGCAAGCGCAAAAAGATAAAAGCCGAGCGGCGTAAGGCGCAAGAGCAGGTGCAGATAAAACACCTACGCGGCGATGACATCAAGCCCGAACACTGGGACGCGTTTTACAAATTCTATCTGGACACCAGCGCCAGAAAATGGGGGCGGCCATATCTGACACGGGCATTTTTTGCAGCTATTCACGAAAATATGCGCGAGCAAGTCTTGCTGGCGCTAGCCTTTCAAGACGACACCCCCATCGCGGGCGCACTGAACTTCATCGGCGGTGATGCGCTTTATGGGCGGCATTGGGGGGCGCTGGTCGACATCCCGTTCTTGCATTTCGAGTTGTGTTATTATCAAGCTATAGAGGCAGGCATAGACATGGGGTTAGCCCGCGTTGAAGCCGGCGCTCAAGGTGACCACAAACTCGCCCGTGGTTACGAACCTGTCGCTACATACTCCGCCCATTACCTAACCCACCCCGGCCTCAGGGACGCTGTCGCAAGTTTTCTAACTCATGAACGAAAAGCTGTCGCCCATCATATAGATGTGTTAAGTGAGCATGTACCGTTTAGGAAAGGATAGAACATGTCCATCACAGGAAATTACGATACCGACAATATTTTCGCCAAAATTGTGCGCGGGGATATGCCGTGTGTGAAAGTTTATGAGGACGAACATACGCTGGCGTTTATGGATGTATTTCCCCAGTCACGCGGGCATATGCTGGTTATCCACAAGAGGGAGCAAGCCCGCAATTTACTGGACGTGAGTACGGATGGTCTGGCACAGATTATGAACAGCGTGCAAAAACTCGCCCGCGCCGCCGAACAAGCCCTAAAGCCCGACGGTATCATCATTACCCAGTTCAACGGCGCCCCCGCCGGGCAAACCGTGTTTCACCTGCATTTTCATATCATCCCAAAATATGAGGGCGATCTCAAGCCACACGCAAGTGGCGGCATGGCCGACATGGACGCATTAGCGGCGACAGCGGATTTGATAAAGACGGAGCTTTAGGCTCAATATCTATTACACCATCAACATCTTACCCCCTCACCTTGTTCCTCTCCCTACGGGAGATGAGACGTTGGCTTGATCGGCTTATTCATTTCGCAAATAGTTATTTCACTCAAGTCAACCATCAAAGAAAACGCAGTTTTCTCACCTCTCCTTAGGGGAGAGGTCGGCGCTCTTGCGCCGGGTGAGGGGGTATGATGCCTTATGGGTGCTGGGATATTAAAACGGGTTAAGCGTATAGCCTTTTTGTTGCAAGAGGGCGTGGGCGGTCATGGCGGAGAGCGCCATTTTTACGCCGGGCAATAAATCCGCATTATCAATGTCGTAATAGGCGGCGGTTTGGCCGCAGACGTAAAATTCCACACCGTGATCGATGAGGGTTTTGACCAATGCCGCATTGGCATTTTCTTTAGCTTCAACCTTTTCGTCTTTGGCCTTTTTGATTTGCGCCGCTTTATAAAATTCGGTGCTTGTGACATCTTTTGCCGCGCCGCCGTGCAGGACTATGGCCAGTTTAATGTTTTTTTCTTTCACCCCCGCCGCCGTGTGCATGTTGATGAAACGCGCCGCGCTCACCAGATTACGGTTAAGCTCGCCTGCCTCTGCTTGCTTGCTGACATCAAAGGCGACTTTGAATTTGTGGTGGCGGTAGACGGGTTGGTCGACTTTGACTTGAGCGATTTTACCGAACTCCGGAATGGCCTGACCTTGCTTAAAAGCCTCTGGGCCTGCGAAAGCTGGAACGGCTAACACTAAGCAAGCGGCGGCAATAAAGCTGAGTATTCTGATTTTCATAATATTCTCCAATTACTCTTTATATCCCCAAGCTTAACCTATAACATACGGTAAGAATATGACAAATTGCCCATCATATTTTTGCTCTCTATACAATCCGGCTTGACCCATTTCCTACAGCCGCGTATCTCCCCTAATGCAACAATAACACAACGGATACAAAATGACATTCCCAACCGACATCATGCAGCAAACTAAAGCCTGGCCGTTTGAACAGGCACGCGCACTCGTCAAGCGGTTGATGATCAAGGAGAAACGGGGCAATCCACACTCTGGCCCCGTCATATTTCAAACTGGCTACGGCCCGTCCGGCCTGCCGCATATTGGCACATTCGGCGAAGTGGCGCGGACAAGCATGGTGCGCCAAGCCTTTAATGCGCTTACGGATAATAAATACGAAACCCGGCTGATTGCCTATTCGGATGATCTGGACGGTATGCGCAAGATACCGGATAACGTGCCAAACCACGATATGCTGGCGGAGCATATGGGCAAGCCTTTATCTGATGTACCCGACCCGTTCGGGACACACGATAGTTTCGCCGCCCATAATAATGCCAAACTTTGCGAATTCCTTGATGGCTTTGGTTTTGAATATACTTTTCTGTCCTCTGCCGAGCAATACCGTTCAGGTCGTTTCGACGAGACTTTGTTGATTATGCTTGAGCGCATGGACAAGGTTTTGGACATCATGTTACCAACTTTGGGCGAAGACCGCCGGGCGACCTATTCCCCGTTTTTGCCCATTTCCCCAACCACGGGACGGGTTTTACAAGTGCCGACCCTAGAGCGCAATATAAGCAAAGGCACTATCGTGTTTGCAGACGAAGACGGCAAGAAACACGAAACACCTGTAACAGGCGGACATATTAAAATCCAGTGGAAGCCGGATTGGGCTTTGCGCTGGACGGCGCTGGGCGTGGATTATGAAATGGCGGGCAAAGATTTGATCGAAAGCACCAAAGTATCTTCGAAAATTTGCCGCGCTCTCGGCGGCACCCCGCCGGACGGGTTTAACTATGAAATGTTCAATGATGAAAAAGGCCAAAAAATTTCCAAGACCAAAGGTAATGGCATCGCGGTTGAGGACTGGCTTAAATACGGCACACCCGAAAGCCTGTTCCTCTATATGTATCAAAAACCCAAAACGGCGAAACGCTTGTATTTTGATGTCATCCCAAAAGCGGTGGATGAGTATTTTCAGCATCTTGGTGCTTATCATAGTCAAGAAGATAAAACCAAAATTAGCAATCCGGTTTGGTATATTCATGATGGCCGCCCACCCCAAGATGCGCCGCCTATTAGTTTTGCTTTATTGTTAAATCTGGTGAGCGCATCCAACGCATCGGACAAAGATATTCTGTGGGGCTTTATCAAGCGCGAGGTCAAAAATGCCACGCCGGAAAACAATCCTTCGCTGGACAATCTTTGCGAATATGCCGTGCGCTATTATGAGGACTTCGTCAAACCAAACAAATCCTACCGCGCTCCAAGCGACAAGGAGCGGGCAGCGCTGGAAGACTTGCGCACTAATCTAGCCCAACCAGAGGCCAAAACCATGCGGGCTAGTGAATTACAAACCTTGATTTTCTCTATCGGCAAAGAACACGAATTTGATAATTTGCGCGATTGGTTCAAAGCCCTCTACGAAGTCCTGCTCGGCCAAAGCCAAGGCCCCCGCTTCGGTTCCTTCGTCGCTATTTACGGCGTAGAAGAAACGCGAGCTTTGATAGCTGATGCGCTTGTCGGAAAACTAACCTAAACCACTACCCCCATTTTGTGGGGGTAGTGGTCTTAGGTTTAGCAACAATTTGGTAGTCGTCAGCATACAGTATTTGCCCCGGTATTGCCGTGCCAATTGTTGTTATTTGCATGCCGCATTCGCTAAGCAGCGCACGTAAAGAAAAGGCACGGCTAATCATTTCGCTCGCCTCACTTTTAAACCAGCATATGCCAACGCTGTGCATGTGGCCGCGAGACTTTACCTGAAACACTTTTTTATCCGGCGACGGCAAATATTTCTTAAACCAATCAATTTCCTCCCGAATAGCGTTTCGTAAAAACTCGGGATGCAAATCTTCATCCCGACACTCAAAGGCACTTTGAAAAATGCCCATATTAACACCGCGCACGTTGGAGCGCAGCGGCGATACAAATCGTAAATACATGATGTAATTCCGTACCAATTGCCGAGCAAACGGCAAATCAAAAGATACCTTGTGCTTTCAGGCACAGGGTTACACTTGCTGCTAGTTCAGCAAAGTCTCCTGATGCGGAGGTCTGAATGTCATAAAAAAGAACATATGTATCTCTACTTGGTATTGGAGCCGTCCCTTGCCGGAATATTCACGCAATGTCAAGAACCGAGGAAATATTCTGCTGTTAGTCTATCTTGTACAGCGCCTTAACCTCGTGCTAGTATCGCCTATGCGGTTGATTTATTTTACACTACTGGCTGGCCTTTTTTTATCTTTGAGCGGAGCAAATGTATTTGCAGCTTCGGCTCAGGATATTCGTGTTACGCTCGAATCTGGTCGTTATGACCTTGCCGCCGCGCAAGGTTCTGCGCTCGGGACGGCGGACGGATTGGTTTTGGCCGCCGAGGCGCTGAATGCAAAATTGCTTTTGGGTCAAGCTGAGCGTAAAACCAAAACCGCCAAAAAGGCTATGAAATTGGCACAGGCAGCTTTGGTGCTTGAGCCAAAAAACGCCGAAGCCCAATTACAATATGCGCTGGCCTACGGGTTTTATGGTCGCCATGTATCCAGCTTTACGGCGTGGCGCAAAAACTTGCCTAAGAAAATTTTAGCCGAAATAGACAAGGCGGCCATTATGGCACCGCAAGATGGGCGCGTCCATGCCTTGAAGGGGGCGTGGCATTTGAATTTGTTATATAGGGCGGGCGGCTTTGATGTGGAAAAACGTTATGGTGCGAATGCGCAATTAGGCGAAACATATTTTCAAAGCGCATTGGCCAAATACCCTGACGGGGATATTATAATAAACGCAAGTTACCTCATGCTCAAATTTGTATTGGAGCCGGAAATACAAGCTGAAACCACCAAGCAGGCATTGCAAAATACACTCTTGAAATTAAAGCCAAAAAATGCGGTTGAGCAACAGGTCATTACGCAAATGCAAAGCGTCTATGCTGGCTTTGAAACGGGAGAGGCGTTGAAACTGGCAGAGGTTTTTACCAATCAATAATACAGGCATTATTGGCTCACCCAGATTATTCGCGCCATCCATTTTATATCTTTTAGGGGAATTTCTCGGTCAGGTGTATTGGGCTTTAAAGATAGTAATGACACGCTTTGGGAATTCATTTTTTCAAACTCTTTAGCCATAACTTCGCTGGAACGGGTCTTGAGGATAACGCGGTCGCCAAGCCCGATATTAGCGTTTGGCGAAATTATCACCCTATCACCGTCTCGCAATATTGGTGCCATGGCGTCGCCGTTCACTTGCAGGGCAAATACGTGGTCGTCGCTAAGACCCGGTATGCGAACTTCGTCCCAACCCTCGCCAACGGGGTAGCCGGAGCTATCGAAATATCCTGTCTCTGCTGCTTGTGCCAGGCCAATCAATGGCACATTCGCGCCCATTGGAATGCTGAGGCGCCCGGATTGGCTTTTGCTGGTTAGCGCGGCGAAATCCTCAAAACTAACTCCGAGCGCACCCAATACTTTTGACAGACTTTCGGTTGATGGCCATCGGGCTTTGCCATCACTACTGCTTCGCTTTGATTTGTTAAAGGTCGTTGGGTCAAGCCCGGCTTGCCGGGCAATGGCGGAGGGACTCATAGAAAACCTCTCCGCTAATTTGTCGAGCGCCGCCCATATGTCTTGGTGTGATAGCATGGTTCACTTCCTGCTTTTCTTTATTAGGAAAAAATACCTATCCCGTCAACATCTCTATGACCAGATACTTAATAGACGGTAAACCTCCAAGCGGTTATAAGGAGCCGGATGCTTGAACAACACAACGAAATTTTGGCCGCGCTTTTAAAAGATGCGGCTCGCTCGCTGACTGCTTGCCGGGCGGGCATGCCCTATACGGACGGCATGCAAAGCTTAGTCACGGACGCAGAAGCTGCGCAAGCCCGTGGTTATTTCACGCCCGGAGAAGACGAACGCTTACGCACTGCCTATGTTCATTATCTCGGGGTACGGGCGGCTTTGTGGGAGACCGTGCAGTCTTTATTGCCTTATATTGAGCTACCGCGTAAGTTTAAGAAAGGGGATTGGCAGGCGCATTTGCGGGCTTTCGCCGTCGCCTTTTCTAGCGCCGCCATGTTGTTACGTAGCGGCTATTATTTGATTGATATGGCCGCAGACCGTCCGGTGGTTCGGGATAAATTAGACGAAGCCGAACCGCGCTACGGTATTGAGCGCAAACAATTCACCGAGATTTATGACAGCCTAATTTCAACCCGCCGCATGGCAAAATATTATAGTGCACTGTCATTTTACCAACGCTATGAGAGTGAAATATACAGCGCACTTACGGGCGAATTTGCACCTGTTGCAGATATACTTAGGTTCGAAGAACCCTATTTCGAAACAAGGTTCAGGGGGCACGTAAAACGCAAGGCCAAATTTAATATATTCTCCCTGCGCCGGCGGCGTCTGTCTGCCGTGTCCAAAATCATGTTTTTCTTATTCAAATCTATAGGCAGCGATATTGCCGAGTTGAAGCAACCATTAGTGAAACCGCGCGGTGCGGGCAAGCGGGTCACGAACGGCGTGCGCACCGAACTTCTCAAACTTGTCCAGCCCGGCGATGTGTTTGTCACTCGCCACGACGATGCTATGAGCAATCTATTTTTGCCAGGCTTTTGGCCCCACGCAGCCCTCTATATTGGCACGGACGCCGAACGAGCTAGGATGGGCGTAGCGGCGTGCAAGCCGGAACACCAAAGCATACCCGGTGAGGTCCGGTTTTTAGAATCCAAAAAAGACGGCGTATTGTTTCGCCCCGCTAAAGACACGTTGCAAATCGATGCCTGCGTTATCCTGCGCCCGAAAATTAGCCCGCAAGATTTGCGCGCCGCCCTAAACCGCGCCCTTAGCCATAGCGGTAAATTATATGATTTCGTTTTTGATTTCGCCTCCGCTGATAGGTTAGCCTGCACAGAGCTAATCTACCGGACTTATAATGGCTTTGCAGGTAGTGCTGGGGCAGGTAATGGTGGGGCAGATATAGATTTTAAACTAGCTGAGCGCGCCGCCCGTCAATGCCTATCCGCAGAAGACCTGCTCAACCAAGCCGTCGGAAACGGCTGGTTTGAAGTCGTCGCATTATACGGTGTAGGGGATGATAAACTATCCTCTGGAGAAGAAGCCTATAAACGCTTGATTAAAAGCTATGATTACCGAGCAGAATAAATCCCATTGCGCAATTTTTGGAAATCCCAACAATCCCGATTGAAATTTGTGAAATCGTCCCTATATATATCCTAACAATTGAAACAAATATAGAGGGGAGACGGTATGTCTGATTTTGCATCACAAATAGAAAAATCCAAAAAAGAGGTGGCTGAAGCACAGGCCAAGATTGCCGCACTGTCTGGCAAGATAGAAACTGCGCGCACGAAAATGGAGGCGGGTAGCGATATTTCTATTGATATTGAAAATGCATCCCTCGACGATGTGCATGCCCACGCCGAATTGATGAACGCCAATATTGCTGACCTTATTTTGGGGCTGGACGATGTGACTTCCGGCTTCTCCAAAGAATTTGACGGTATGCGTTCCAAAACTGGCTGGGAAAGTTTTATTGGGATATTTTCCAAGAAGCGCGCCGAAAGTATGCGCCAAGAACGTGTGCGCATGGCCTCGATTGATGACAAGCTACAAGACTTAATCGGTAAATCCAATGTTATCACCAAATTGCTCACCGACCAGTTGGACACCCTACAAACTCATAAAGAGCGGGTCGAGACCAATTTAACACAGACACTGGTTGACCGCGAAGCTGCGGTGAATGCGCTGGAAGACCTGAAAACGGTTCTCCTAGATATGGATCCGAAGATTATCGAGCTTGAAAATAAAATATCCGTAGAAACCAATGCAGGTAAACGCGCCAAATTGGAAAGCGAACTGGCGGACATGAACGGTAAATATAATGAAGCCGCCCAGATGGAGCAGGTTAAATTGGCCGAGAGCCAAACCCTTGAGCGCTATATTGAGAAAGGCAAGTCCTGGGTCGATAGTTTGCAAAATCAAGCCGCTACACAAATGGTGCTGATTAACAAACTTAAGACCGATACCAAGCAACGTGTCGTGCTGTATGATGCTTTGACCAAATCCTTGAAAACTGCGCAACAACAAGACGTTGCCCACCGGATAAACGAAATTGGCGTACAAACCGACCAAGAAGCCCAAGCCGCTATGTCGGCCATTGGTGTGGCGACAAATTCCCGCATGGCAGACATGATGGAAAGCCACGAAGACCATATCATATATGCGCGTAAAGTGCTGGAAGAAAAAGTCAAAGCCGATGAGCGCTTTGCCAGACGTTTCGCAAAAATCGTCGAGATGCACGACAAGAATGCTTACGGGCAAGGTGGTGGAGCTTAGGGGTATATCGGTGACTAACGCCCGCTCTAATGTAAAAGCATCCGACGTACTGGCCTTCGACCACAAAGTGCTGGAAGGTGCGCAGGCCACGCGGCGGTATTTTCGCAAATTTGAGCGGATTATTGGGCATCTCAAACAAGTGGCAGAACTGTCTGAAGCCGAAAAATTGGTGACCAACGCCGAATCGAAAATTTTACAAATGTATTTGCTCGGCCTGTCCTATACGTTCACGGCTTTGTCCTATAAGTTCCTCATGGCCAATCGGGTCGGGGGCAATATCGACACACTCCTCAGCATTGACAAAACAGATAGCGGGTTTCCGATCTATGAGGAAATCCTGCACATGGCCGCCGACGCTTCTCAAGCCAAAAAGCATTTAAAGTCCTTGCCGAGCCAAGAGCGCCTAAAGAAAGATATGATCACCCATATTCTCTCGGAACACACGGCGCCGACAAAATTACAATACGCTTTGTCCCAACGAATTTATTACGAATATCTGGCGGGCGCTGCTTTGTTTTTGCCGGGCAATGACCCGCAAGGTATTTGGATAAGCGGCAAGCGCTCCCGCGACCACCGCTCATACTTGGTGCATTGGGCGAAATATGACAGCCAGACAAATGTTCCCGCCATTTATATGATGGAGCTTGAGGATACGGGGCGCAAAGCCTTGCCGCGCGACGAGCGGCGCTGGCCGCGTGTGCAAAGCCACCTCATGGCACAGTCCATGTCGTCCTTAAAGCTCCTGACCATTGCGCGGGGTTTTGATCGGGATTTCGATGATTTGCATCCGAAATTTTTGCGCCGCTTCAACATAGGCCCTATGTATAGCCATAAATTTACCGAACAGCACGGGCCGTTGCGGGATGTTTTAGCCGAAGCCAAAAGCGAACCGGGGTTGGATTGGGCCTTAGCCTGGACGGTAGAAAGCTTGGTGTCCGAAGATACGACGACAGAGAAAACCGGCATGTTCAGCACGGCGCAAAGAGAGCTTTACCGCATCGACACGCTGGACAGCCAAGCCGCCGAAGACGGTGCCACAGAAATAAGCCGCTCTTTGATATTACCCCATAAAGCGTTTCAGGTTTTGGAAGAAAAGAACCCGCCTAGCCTGCGGGATGTCCGCAAATATGTGGTTGGTAAAAACGCAAAAATACTCAGTTATAAATAAAGGCCAAGAACAGGAAAACTATGTCCAATACCTCAGACCAAATGGAACTAAAAGAAGACCTAATCCGCGAGAAATACGGTGCGGCGGAATTGCTATTAGACGGCTTTGACCACACACCGCGTCTTGCCAAAAAAGCCGATACGAAGGCAAAATCTGAGCGCTCAAGCGGTATAGGCACAAGGCGCAGATTTCGCTCGACCACGCCCGGCCTCGTCACCAAATCCACCGCCCGTCCCGAAGGCGTACACATTGGCAACCGCGTCGCCACATCTACCGAAGACGACCCGTTGGTCAGCCCTTTGCAGGCCAGCGTCCTGCACGGAATGCGCCGCGCTCTGGCGACCGCCATGTTGGTCTCGGATCAATACGCCGACCAGACGGGTCTCACCGAACTTATGAAAGATAATTTGGCGGGGTCATTGGCCCGCAACAAGCAAATAGAATTTAGCGAGCTTCTGGCCGCATCGTCCCTCATCAGCCTGCATGTTTTTGCCAATATGACCAGTTTCCTCTTGGCCAACACATATGCAGATAGCTCGGATATATCCGTGGAGATCGGCGAGGTCGAAGAAGTCCTGACCGACAACCCGCATTTGGCTCTTACGGGGGCTTTGTGGGAGCTTGACCAAGACTTGGCTTTGTTCGCCACTAGCGACGATAAATTAATCCCCGTAGTGACTGCGTTTCTTGAAAAGCTCATGGAGAAAGTGTCCTTACGCGCCGCCAATACGCCGAGGCTGGAGGGTTTCACCGCCGCTAGTTACCGGGTCGAAGACGACGATTTCGAAATCGAAGGTTTCACCCCTGCGGCGCGGGGTAAGTCGACCACCCTGGTCATGACGTTTAAAAAACCGAACGAAATTGTTGGCAATCATATTGCCAAATACCAAGCCATGAAACTGTCCAAAATGCTGATGGCTTACGATTTTCAACGCAAGCTCAACCCGTTCGCAGAGCTGGGCGGGTTTATTTTCACCTTTATGGGCGACGGCGCACCGGGTACAGGTAAGACCATATTAATCCAAATGATGGCCGGGCTTATCAATGATTATTGCGAAAATGCGGGCTATGTGTTTCGCTATCAAAATCTATCCACGGACAGCATTGATAGCTATCAAGGCAAGTCGGCGCAAAACGCCAAAGCCTTTGTGAAAAACATCATCGACCCCAATGTTATCGGCTTTGGCACTATCGACGATATTGACCAATTGGCCGGCAAGCGCGGTGACCGTCAATCTAGCGCCGGGCAGTTGGAAATCACCGCCGTTCTTATGGAAAGTTTTGCGGGTGCAAACACCGTGGTGCGCGGTAATTGTACGTTCGGGATGTTTTCCAATTATCCTGAAAACGTAGATGACGCCCTGCGCCAACGGGCAACGGCCCGCTTCCTCGTGGACGGCCCCCAATCCCGCGCCGACTATATTGACATCCTGCATTTGCTCATGGGCAAGAACCACGACATTCCGGTGGGCAAACACAATTTGTTCGAAGCCCAGCAGATTAAGAAAGCCGTAGCCGCAAGTTACGGTAGCCACGCCAAACCCCACGAGCAAGGCTTGCTCAATGTCTATGACCGTGTGTCGAAAGACATCGGCAAGCTAGATACCATCGCCAAGCTCGGCACATATCTGAAAGCCATACAGGAAGTCGACGAACGGTTCACCGGACGCGCCATTAAAAATATAACAGACGCGGTCAAAGTCCGGGCTATGGATTTTGAACTGCCGGACGAATGGATGGAGAACACGGAAGTTTTCTTGGCCAAAGACTATGATACCAAGCGCGATATGATTGCCGAGCTGTCCAAGCCCATAACCGTCGACATGGTCATTCAAGAAATAAACCGCTACGCCGACAGTGAATTTAGATACGCCGACAAGTCCGACGAGATTGCCATAGAAAACATGGTGCGCGACTTTGGCCGCCAAGAAGAGGCGAAGAAGCGGTATTTGAAGGGTAAGAGATGATGGGGAACACACTTCTCCTTCCCCCATTTTTTATGGGGGAAGTGCCGGAGCTCTTGCGCAGGCGATGGGGGCCGCCGCTCGTGCGGCGCTGCATAGCAATAGTGGACGTCGAAAACTCAAAAGCGCACAAGAGGTGCGCGCCCCCATCCCCCATTTTCCGCTCATCCCCGCGAAGGCGGGGGCGGGGTACTTCCCCCACAAGAGGTGGGGGAAGAAAAACATGATGCGCCTCCTGAAATACGGTCTGATGTTCGGCAATTTGGTCGAGGTGGCTTCGCCTGCTTTGGTCGGACGTTATAATCGTGCGTTGATGCATTTAATCGGCAAGGAGACAACGCTTACGGAATTTCATATTGATATTTCGGGCTATTCCCCGGAAATCGGTAGCGAATTTGGCGATGATCTCTACCTTAATCCCAATGGCTGTAACCGCCAATTTATATTGCTGACCACCGACCAAAAAACCGCGCCTTTACTGAATGCGCAGTTCTCGACCTCCCGGTCTATCTTGCGCAATTTTATACGTGAGAACGAGGAGGAACTTTTCGTTCTCACTGCCCGTGAAGCGGTGGCGGGCGAAATGATGAATTCGGTTTACGCCGTCACCAGCCCGGCGGATTTGTTCCAGATTAATAAGGTCGACATAGAAGCCGACACCATTCAATCGCACATCGCCGAAGCCAAAACCTTACAGGGTTATATTGATGAATTCATGAGCGGTGATGATGCCTGGTGGGATGATGTGCTGATAGCCAAAATGATTGAACTGGCCAAACGCACCGGAAATATCCAGCGCAATCCCATCAAGCTTAAGGCGAAATCCTATAGCCAGGGTAATTATTTCACCGAGCATTTTGGCGGCATTTATGTGTTTCGCGATATGCAAACGCCGACGGTGATTGCGCGGGAATATTCGGAAGCGTTGAAAGACCTGCCCGTTGATAACATTTTGACCTTTGAAGACCGTAGCGGCATTGCACAATTTTTTAATACGCAAGGCCTCGCCGAGCAAATTGTCTCTTCGGGAAACAATACAGCGGCGGCCATTATCAAACAAAAAATAGATTTTGTGATTATTTCCACGGCTGCCAGTTTGGGCGATGATCTGGGTGATTTAACCCGCCAGCAAGTGCGCCAAGTTGGCCGCAAATACGCCGAGCAAATGCCGCCGGAATTTCACGGTCTGATGCAAATATGGCGCTGGGCCAAATTGGACGGGGCGGCACCCAACCTGAACTCTGAACATCCCGCGTTTTTCTACGCCTTGCGTGCGGCGCAACATGCGGACAGGGATTTGGTCAATATGTTGCTGGCAGAATTATCGCCGCTGGATTTCAGGCAGTTGTTTATTTGTCATAAAACGGCGTTTTATGACGCTTACCGGAATTGGTCGGAAGCCAAACGCGATTATGTAGCGCGGTTTTTGGCCGAAGAATACGCAATCGACAAAGCGGGTGCCCGCGAAACCCTGTTCGGCCCGGAACCCGCTATGGACGAGGAAGAAGTTTACGAGGGGCCGTGGAGTCCTTTGGGGAAATATAAGGCCTGAATATGATTATCTGGATACGCAATATCGTTGTTATCTTTGCCCTGCTCAGCATTGTCTATGTGGTGTTGTCGGTGAAAGCGCGCTGGGCGCAAAAAGCAAAACTGGACGCAGAATATACCGCGCCCGATAAGTCCCGTGACATCACCCAGAGCAAAGAGGAATACATTGCCACAGGCATGAAAAAATATGGTAAGTCTTATCGCCCCAAATTAATATTCGGGGTGTATTTGGTGCCGATCGCCATAATCGCCGTATTGATTTATTTGGCGCAATACAGTTAGCCAACCCAGTTAGGAGAACACTATGAAATGGTTTAAACGTATATTGGTTTTTACATTGCTGCTCATCACAGGGGTTTTGGTGCATTATTATTTGCCCCAGCGGGACATTGTCAAAGTCGTTGGCACAGAGGTCAAGCGCATGGATATAACCACAGGCTCCCCGTTTTGGGATAGCCCGGATGTGGGCACGAACGACGAGGCAACCCGTGATGTGCGCTTTATCTCCACCGTGCGTGAAAACGGCAAAACGCGGGTCTACCGCAATGAAGACACCGGTTGGTCATTTCCGTTTTACCTGAAATTTGACAGCTCAGACCTTGATGCCAAGGCCAAAGAAATGACCGGAGTGGACGGACAATGGGTGGCCGTCACCCATTATGGTTGGCGGATAAAACTGTTTTCCATCTGGCCGAACGCCACCAAAATTAAGCCCGTATCCGGGCCGGACGCGCTTCTTATCCCTTGGTTCAATATTGCCTTTCTATGCCTACTCGCTTTTATCTTCATCAATATCTGGCTGGCACTTCGCCGTTTCAAAAAGAAGCGCCTCGACCCCATAGCCGAAAAAATTGAAGACGTAGCAGAAGAAGCGAGCGAAGAGATTAGCAAAGGCGGCAATGCCGTCAGTAAGTTTTTCCGGCGCTGGTTTGGGACGACTAAGGACACTAATCAAAACATTCCCCCAAAAAATATTCCCGGCAATAATGGCACCGATAATGATGCTACCGGGAAGAATAAAACCAAAAAAACATAATGGCAAATGGCAATCGCAACGCTTTTCTAAAATCTACCCTAGTAGACCCGAATATGTTTTGGGTGTTGGTTCTTGTGGTCTGGATGGCTGGGCAAATCCCGGTGCTGGGTCAACCGTTCCGCCTTTTGGCTACATGGGTACATGAACTCGGCCATGGTCTGGGTGCAATAATTTCTGGCGGTAGTTTTGACCAAATGATTATCACACCACAATTTTCAGGCCTCGCTCATACCTTTACGGGGAATGATTGGGAACGGGTGGTCGTGTTGTTGGGTGGCTTGTTGGGGCCAGCGATTGCCGGCGCGGTTATGCTGATTTTATCGCGCCGCCTGGATCAATCCCGGTTGGCGTTGTTCTTGTTGGCAGGCGCATTAGTCGCCACATTGTTTTTGTGGGCTGGAGATAACTTTACGCGTATGTCTATGCTCGGCTTTGCGCTTGTTGTCAGCCTTATTGCTTTTAAAGCCTGGCCGTGGGTGGTTGCTGTATCCGCCCACATTATCGCCTTGGCATTTTGCCTAAATGCTGTTGCCGATTTCAGTTATTTTTTCATGAACTCGGCTGATGTCGGCAACTATGCTGGCAAAAGTGATACCAGCGCATTGGCAGAAATTATAGGTGGCCCCCATCTTTTCTGGGCTTTGGTGCCAAGCGTTCTCTCTATCCTTATTTTATATGGTGCGTTTAGACTATCCAATGGCGGCAAACGAGCTTAGAAACACTCTAACGCTCAGACTTATCCGTTGGTGTATAGCCGTATCCAGCCCAGAGATTGAGCTTGCGGGTTTTACCGCCACCGAGGTCGAGGGTTAGGGGCGGGAGCTTTTCCAGCCTGATAAAATCCTCCCGAAGTTTTTCAGCAAATGTTAATTTACCGTGTGCGTGGACACGGGCAATGCAATTGGTAAATTCAGCGGCAGGCCCGTCTTCACAATCCCTGTAATAATTAACAATGAGTATGGGGCCGTCGGCAACTGTACTTGCCGCCAAAGACGCCGTTGCTTCGGCGTGGTGGTTTATATAGCTCGTATTGCGCCACATACGCAGGGGCAGGCCAGTATCTTTTTCTATGCCGTAATATAACAGGTCGTAAAATACGAGGCGGTTGTCTGTGGCTATGGCCGTGAAGTTTCGACCTTCGTGTCCGGCATTTGCGGCGCGGGCGATAATGCTCTCGGTCTCGGGCCAGCCGCGTACACGTTTGAACGCGTTGGCTTGCCCGACCATATTGGCAAAAGCGGGGATGATTGTGGCAAAAGCAAGTATGACGCCCATTGTGATATTGACCCAAACACCCGCCTTGCAAAACCGGGGCCAGTGGGCAAGCCCGTATCGTGCCACCAGAATAGAACCAGCCATATAAGCGGTTACCGCCCAATTGGCATTGGCTCGGCTGAGCAGTGCCTCAAGGGAAATTACGGCAAGCGGGCTGAGGACAAAAAGCGCCAACATCACAGTTTTGCGCTCCAATTTACCTTTCAATACTGCAACCAAAGCCATGACCAAAAGCACTAAAAGAAGCGGGCCAAAAATACCGGTTTGACTGCCCCAAAACTCTAATAATTCCAGTGGATGGAATGGTATGCCCTTCAGGCTGGCATTGGCGACAGTGTGGGTGATTGTTGCGAAATCGTTTTGTATGTTCCACCAAATATTTGGTGCGAGAATACCAAGCGCCAAAGCAGCCACCACAAGGCCGCGTACTGACAAAAGCGCCCGCCGTGTCTTTGCGTCAAAGATGGTACAAAGCAACAAAGCTGGCAGAAAGAACAGCATGGCGTATTTTGATAACATGCCAAAACCGATGGCCAAGCCAAGCAATAATGCCCATTTTAATGTCGGTGTTTCGCGCAGATGCGCCCATGCGTTCAAACCAAGCACCCAGCATAATAGCAAAGGCACATCCGTGCTCACAATACCCGACGAAAGCCAGACGGCAGGCATCAGGAAATAAAGCGCCGCCGCCCAAAACCCTGTGCGCCCCCCCATATCATTGCCATACATGAAACGGGCTGTGCGAAAGAGTACATAGGCAATGAGCGGATGCAGGATAACCGAGGAAAGACGCACCGCCCATTCAGCATTTCCGAAAACAGATGTGGTCGCGCCGATCACCCAGGCGATCATTGGTGGTTTGGAGAAATACCCCCATTCAAATGTACGAGACCAAGCCCAATACTGCGCTTCGTCGCCGTGCAAATTCACGGGCGAAAAATATAGCCCGACCATACGAAAAACGCTCACAACTAAAAGCAATACAAGTACCCAACGGTGGTAATTTATGGAGGATGTACTCATGGTGTATCTGCTCTTGCTGTGCGTTTTGTAGTTTTAACAAACAATAGATTTCGTCCTTTGCCAATGCTTAATTCATCAAGCGTTTGTGGGGCGAGAGTGTTTTGGGGCAAGTCAAGATCATTTTGAGAAAGAACGGCTCTAAGGGCGGAGCGAGCTGCCGTATGTTCTGCCCGGTCACCGCGCGGCATGACGAGCGCTACAGCCTTGATAGGGCAGTCTGAATTTAGCACAGAAGATATTTGCTTTGCGCTTGCGGTTTTAATGTCAATACCTGTAATCTCAGGAAGGGCTTTTTTGAAGTAATAAACACCATACGCTTCGCCTTCGCGAAAGGAACGGTAATAGCTCAGCACCTCGGCAGTTTCACATGCTGGGTATGATGCAAATACGCCGCGTACTTCGCCCAATTTTTCCCGGTCTTTGAAATACTCTCCGACGAACAAAAACGGCATAAATGCACAGACATAAGGCACGGTGCGCCACATTTTATTGAAGCTACCCACATTTAGTGAGAGGTTAAGCGCCCGGGCGGCTAGCAGCATTATAGCCGGGATGATCACCATAAATGCGCGCTCTTTAATCAAGGGTGTTATGCCCATATGGCCGATGAATATGAGAAAAATAGTCGCAATAATACTGGCGGCTAAAACTAGATCCAAGGGCTTTTTCTGGCGCAGTAAAGGCATGAGCGACAAGGCAGAGATTAAATAGACCACCGGGTTCGAGCCAATGAGCTTTACTAAAATACCCCGCAAAAATTGGTTTAGGCCTGTGTGCAAATTGCTCCATGTTGCCGCCGGAGTGTCGTTACGAAACCCGATGCTTTCATAAGTAAAAAACAACCACAAACAAGATGGCAAGACAGCCAACAAGGAGGCTAGACCTATGATAACAAAATCTGCCCTCCGGCCTTGTTTCAAAAAAGCAAGCCCCGTAAACAAGCCCGCAAAGCCAACCCAGGCCAAAGCAAAATAATGACTAAGGCAATTAAGCGCCCCCAACCCTGCCCATAGAAAAGCCCAAAATAGGATTGGGTCGCCTTTCTTGGTTTCTAATAATCGTGCAAGTACCAGAGCCGATAAAGCGGCCAGGACAAACATTTGTGTGTAAGGGCGGATAATCCCCGCATAATAAATCAACCAATAGGATCCTACGCACAAAAGCAAAAACAGGACGGTTTGCCTTGGATATGGTCGGCCAATAGCCCTAGCCGCAAAAAAGCCGCCGCCGATGATCAGCAAATTTAACGTCTTTTCCCACATTACCGTGTCTGAAAACATGCGCCAATAATGCAAAACATAAAAATAACTTGGCGGGTGTATATTGTTTTTAAGCCGGTCAGTCGTTTGGGGCAGGTTCAAGGAAATATCTGTATAATATTCAGCCCATACCTCGTCGCGCCAGACAGGGCGGAGATACATTGCAATTAACATTATTGCGAGCGGGACCGCACTGGCATATATCCATTTTTTAAGCGTGTCACCCGTCATTTTGTTCCCGGATACTCTGTTCCCCAGTTTCGCTTTCTGTCCAATAAGCTAAATTCGAACTGAACGGGCCAAGCGGCAGGCCGGTGCGCGCACCAGATCCATTTAAGCCTGCGTATGTAAAGACTTGCTCCAAGTCGCTTAGGCTTAAAAATTGAAGGTTTTGCGGCACAGACCAGTATTCATATTTTCCTTTACGGGTAAACAGCCGAAACAGCTTTGGTATAAAATGCAATAGCGGAATAGCCGTATGGTGTTCGAGCGGGAACCAACGGTTGGGAATGGTGATATAGACATGTTTGGCGACACGTGACAATTCTTGTAAGATTTCCAACCGGGCAGTACGCGAACCCATATGCTCAAATACTGCATTTGAATAAGCGATATCAAAGCTTTTATCTGCAAAAGGCAAGGGTTCGCCGGGCGTTATGGACACATAGGAAATGTCCGGAAAAGCTTTTATAACTGCCTCGCCGTCGCCAATGCCAACGCAACAGATATTTTGAGGATGTGGGTAAGATTTTTCCAAAATATTTGATTCTTCGTTTTCGGTTTCTGAAATGCCAAAGTCCAAAATAAGCGTATCCTTGCCGGGCTGCATGGTGGCAATAAAATGCCCATACATGCGTCGCCGTGCATAGATGGTTACGCGCCTAGCAAATGGAACCGACATAGCGTGCTCGTAATAAATATCATCTATATCTTGTGCGTGTAAATTGGGAACCGCAATATTGCGCGCTTGGCTATAAACAACAATACGCAAGACAACATAATTGAAAATAAAAGCGACACCTGCACCGCAAGCCAAAGCCAGAACCGGGTAAGAAACAATCGGAATTTTAGCGGCAATAATACTGGCATAGACGGTAAAGTTTATGGCTGCGCCTATGCTTTCAATGATAAAATATCGGGCAGCCTCTCCAGATGTACTATGTACGCCAAGGCCTCTAAATGTTAAAAAACGATTGAGCAACCAAGTGGCTGTTACCGCCATGATAAATGCGGGAAACCAAGACAGTAGCGCACCCATTGCCAGTGGCCCTGTCAGCAAAAAGATCAGGCTGGAATGGATAATAAAACCGCCACCGCCAACTAGGCAAAAGCCTATTAATCGGGGAAGTTCTGATTTTACCCGGTCTTTTAGAGATACAGTTTTTAAGGACATTGGCACACACAATTGAAATTTTCATATTTATGCCACTTTAATAGCAAAAAATAAACTAAATTCGGTGTTATTGGTGCCTATGCATGTGCTTGTATTTGATTCTGGTGTGGGTGGGCTTAGCGTTGTGGCTGAGATGCGTAAGCTCATGTCGGATATATATATCACCTATGTGGCCGATGATGCGTTTCGACCTTACGGCGAAAAAACCGAAACCCAATTGAAAGAACGCCTGCCTGGCCTATTAAAAATCATGGCATTAGCGGTAAACCCTGATGTGGTGGTGATTGCTTGTAATACGGCATCGACCACGGCACTGGCGGAAATTCGTGCTGCTCTTGATATTCCGGTTATTGGCGTTGTGCCTGCGGTCAAGCCAGCGGCGCAAATGAGCAAGACAAAAACCATCGCAGTTCTTGGTACACCTGGCACGGTCAAGCGTAAATATGTGGATAAGCTAATCGCTGATTTTGGCAATGGTTGTCAGGTGGTTCTGCATGGTTCTATCGGGTTGGTAGATTTGGCAGAGAGGAAGCTATCCGGACAAGATATAAATATTGATGATATTCATGTGGAAATAAAGCCTATGTTTTTGGTCGAGCAGGGGGAGAAGATTGATGTTGTCGTGCTGGCTTGCACACATTTTCCCTTGTTGATGAAACAGTTGAAAGAGGCCGCGCCGCAGCAGGTAAGGTGGATAGATTCCGGTGCCGCTATTGCGCGGCGCACTGCGTCCGTTTTAAATAAGCAGACCTTGAATAAGGTGCCAGATTATCCGCAGACGGCTTTACTTATTGGCGGCCAGGAGAATGTTACGCGGGTTAAAGTGTTTGCAAAATTCGGATTTGCAAAAACCGTCATTTTATGAGTGAAAAACCGACTTCCAAATTACCCAACCAGCAATCACTAGAGCTAAAAACCCGAAAGTAAATTTGGCAAAATGCTTTTTAATGATGGCTTCTGCGCTCTCGCCGAACTTCCACACTAGGCCTGCGACAAAATAAAACTGAAGTGCGCGCGAAACAATGCTTGCGATTAAAAACACCGCAAAGTTCAACTTCAGCACACCCCCTAAAATAGTCACGACTTTATAGGGAAATGGCGTCAACCCGGCGCCAAACACCGCCATAGCACCCCATTTATCGACCATATCGGTAAAACCCGCAATTTTGTCAACTTTACCCAGTTTTTCCAATATAGGGAGGGCAATAGCTTCATAGGCAAACCAGCCGATAATGTAGCCAACAATGCCGCCAAGCACCGACGCCACTGTACACCAAAGCGCATAGTGCCACGCTTTGCTACGATCTGATTGTACCATAGGCACCAGCATGACCGAAGTCGGGATTGGAAAGATAAAGCTCTCGAAAAATGAAATGGTATATAGGGTGCGTTCGGCATTTTTGTGCCGTGCCGCCTGTTTTACCCGCTCATACCAACGCTCAATAAAACTAAAATTCAACATCAATGTCGTTCTCCGAAATTAGAATGTAAACACTTGGTGTTCAGTCCCTATTTAAAATATAGCGCAAATACAACAAAACCCGCCAATGGCGGGCTTTGCTAGAATATAAAGATGTTGGGCTGACTAGCAACCTTTCTTTTGTGCCAAAGCTGTCAAATTGTTTTGACGCTCTTTAACAAGGCCTTCGGCGTCTTTGGCGTCCACATAGTTGCCAACGGCGGCAGGCCAGAAGAATACGGCTGCAGCAATATTAGCACCGCTGGCACCTTTGTTTTTCTTGGCTTCCCTCAGAACTGTGTCCAGCTCAGCGAATTCAGTGTTAATTTCGGCGCAAGACAACTGGCTATCTGTTGGTTTTGTTGTGGCAACTTTTGTTGTGTGCGAACAGCCAGCAAGCAAAACTGTACCTGCGAGCAAGGCAATCGTAAATTTTTTCATGGTAATCCCCATAATGTGTTAAGTTAACAGGGGGGTTAACTGCCCAATAAATCTACAAATTGCAACACTAAAAACAGCAAAACTGCATATTCGCCGGTTGACGTGGTAAATTTGTTGCCTATGTTGTCGCGCTTATTCAAGTGACGTATTCTAGTTAACCAGTTTTCTACCAATAACTATGAATGAATATGCAGCTTATGTGCGGGTGTGGCGGAATTGGTAGACGCGCGGGATTCAAAATCCCGTTTCCCTAGGAAGTGCCGGTTCGATTCCGGCCACCCGTACCATTTCGTATCTCGGCCTTTCATCAGGGCTATCGCATATGGATTGTCAAATATGTTGCACTATAAAGCATTTCCCTTCATCCTCACCCCACTTGTGGGGGAGGTGCCTGCTCTTGCAGGCGGAGGGGGAAGCCAGCCTCCACAAATGCCGGACGTGAGATGCAACAGCTTGGTAAGCTGTACGGATGATTATCTTAGGGACTTATTACGCCGATAGTTGCTTCCCCCTCCGCCTGCAAGAGCAGGCACCTCCCCCGCAGGCGGGGTGAGGATGAAAAGGGAATGTTTTATGACGAAAACAACATATTTGAAAATCCATATGCGATAGCCCTCGGCTTTTCGCTCTGCTTTCTGGCATAGAGTTGAGAAACACATTTTTTGAAAAGCAGTGTAAAGGAATGGTTATAAATAGGCTCTGAGCCTATATTACTTGCTGAATAGCGATATTCCGTCCTTGCTCTGCACGTTCTTTTCGGCTTTTATGCCTAAGACAATTACTGTGAAAATCACAATGCATATTACTGTAAAAATTGCCATGAATAATGACAGGAAAATTGACATGAGAAAAATATTATTTTTGGGTGTTGGCGTTTTGGCTCTGACAACTTTGGTGGCTTGCGACTTTGCCGGTAAAACAAAGACAGACAACCAAAATACGGCAACGGCTTATCAACTGAATAAGGATGACCCGATGGAATATAATGCGCCCGGCAAAACCGATGCTGACCATTTATACCTAGAAGAGGTGTTGGGCGATAAAGCGCTGGCCAAAGTCAAATCTTGGAACCAACGTTCCGAACCTGTTATGCAGGGCGATATTTATAAAGCCATGAAAGCGGAACTTCTGGAAGTTTATAATTCGCCTGAAAAAATCCCCTATGTGAGTTACCGTGCGGGCAAAGCCTATAACTTTTGGCAGGACGATAAACATGTTAAAGGTATTTGGCGCCGTACAACACTGGATAGCTACCGGAGTGATAAACCAAAATGGCAAACTGTTTTGGATATAGACGCGCTGGCAAAATCGGAAGGTAAGAACTGGGTTTATAAAGGCTCTAATTGTTTGGCACCCGCATATAATAGCTGCATAATTTCATTGTCTGATGGTGGTAAAGACGCCACAGAACGCCGCGAATATAATGTTGGCAAGAAACAGTTTGTCCCAGATGGGTTTGCCTTGCAAGAAAGTAAGGGCGGGACGGCTTGGCTTTATAAGAACAATCTTCTGGTTAGTATAGACTTTGGCACAGACAAAAGCGGATCCGCAACAATGACGGATAGTGGTTATCCATTCGTCAATGAATTATGGACACGCGGCACACCATTATCCGAGGCACGCGAATTAATGCGCGGTGAAAAAACCGATGTTGGCGTTTGGCCTGGCACATTTGAAAACGCCAAAGGCAAAGACGAAATCCTCATCGTGCGCGCCATTACTTTCTATACCACCGAATATTACTGGATACCGCGATATGGCAAAAACAAATGGAAGCCAATCAAGCTACCTGTACCGCTCAAGTCCAATTTGGGTGATCAGTTCAAAGGTCAACAATTACTGACATTGCAAGAAGATTGGCCCCAGGAAAATGGCAAAGTGTTTGCGTCGGGAACGCTTGTTTCGTTTTCGATCGCAGACTTTATGAAAACCGGTAAAATCGATACGGTCAATGAAGTGATTGCACCTACGGCTCGCCAGTCTATTGCTGGTTTTGGCGCTACAAAAGATGCGCTTTTATTAAGCTTGTACGAAAATGTTTCGGGTGCAGCCTATGCTTTCGACTTTGACGGTACGGCTTGGACAAAGACCAAGCTTGATTTTCCGGCAAACGGCAAGGTGGCTATCGGCTCGACCAATGCAAAGGAAAGTATTGCCTTTATTAACACCGAAAGTTTCTTAACCCCGGATACATTTTGGACAGTTGATACGTCCACACTGAAAACGCAAAGTGTTAAATCATTGCCGAGCTGGTTTGATGCCTCGACCATGGAAGCCAAGCAGTTCGAAGTGGCTTCGAGTGACGGCACAAAAATTCCGTATTTTGTAGTTTCTGCAAAAGATATGCCGATGAACGGCCAAAACCCGACGCTCCTCTACGGTTATGGCGGGTTTGAAGTTTCTATTAACCCAAGCTATTCCGCGACCATTGGTCGGGCTTGGTTGGCGCGCGGCGGTGTTTATGTGGTGGCCAATATTCGAGGCGGCGGTGAATTTGGACCAGACTGGCATCAGGCGGGTTTGAAAACCAAACGCCAAATTATCTATGATGATTTTATTGCGGTCGCTGAAGATCTGGTCGACCGTAAAGTCACCAGCCCAAAACATTTGGGCATTCATGGCCGCTCAAATGGTGGTCTGCTCATGGGCGTAATGTTTACCCAAAGGCCGGATTTGTTTAATGCGGTTGCCATTGGCGTGCCGCTCCTCGACATGCGCCGCTATGATAAATTACTGGCTGGTGCTTCATGGGTTGGGGAATATGGTGACCCGGACGATGCGGGCGACGAGGGTGCTTATATTCGCACTTTGTCCCCTTATCATAATATTAGAAGCGACGTGAAATACCCTGAGCCTTATATCTATACCTCGACCAAAGATGACCGGGTACACCCAGCACATGCAAGAAAATTTGCCCAGCGCCTAGAGGATATGGGTCTGCCGTTTCAGTACTATGAAAACATAGACGGCGGACACGCGGGCGCGGCCAACCTTGAAGAAACGGCACATTCGCAAGCGCTGATATATTCTTATTTCGCCGGGAATTTAATGACGAAGTAATGTGGTCGCGAAAGGCGTTTAATTTTTCACTAAAGCCGTAGAATTAGTATTTATTCTGCGGCTGAGGTTTCTTCCTCCGCTTGGACTTTTTTAGGTTTTCGCGTTTTCTTGACCTTTACGGGTTTTTCAGTGCCGTTACTGTCGGCTGAGGCTTCATTAGAAGTTGCAGTTGCAGTGCGGCGGTTTAAATAACTGCGTGAGCGGCTTTTAGGCTTGTCACTATTGCCGCTTTCAGATTTTTCTTCCTTAGCTTCGTCGCCGTCGTTGGATTTGGCTTTTGAGGGTTTGTCTGCATTTTTCCCGGCACTTTTTTCGGCATTTTTTTCGACTTGGGCGGCGTGTTTTGCTCGGCGCGCAGCTTGTTCTGCCTCGCGTTGTTCGGTCTGTAATCTGTGCTGCTCAGCTTTCTTTTCGGCAACTACGGCTAATTCTTGTACAATACGCAAATAATGCTCGGCGTGCTGTAGGTAGCTTTCCGCCTTGACCCGGCGACCTGAAACAGACGCATCGTGGGCAAGAGACATATATTTATCATAGATCGTTTTTGCTGAACCCCGCACCCGCACGTCCGGCCCATTACTGTCCAACGCACGGTTAGGGTTGTTGTTCTTATTGTTGTTATGTTGCGGCTTACGGCCTCGACCTCTTGGGCGTCTACTCATAAGACTTTCCTATATATGCGGGGCACATCCAATCGCTATCCCGTCCCTCCCGCGCAGACGGAGCGCATAAAATTTTGTAATATCGTCCCCGGCTCAGCGGAGGTTCTTTCAATAAAATAACTCTTATAATATTTGTGGTGCGGCAGATTTTCATGTCCGCCTGCGAACCTTGATAGGTAAGCTAACCGCTAGTTTGGCTTTGTCCAAGCCTTTTTTGCATTTATTTGCTAAAATGTCGCACTTATTATTCGGTCATGTCCGGCTAAATCTTGTTGGCAGTCTATGTTGGTAGCTCCAGCTTGTTTGAGCAGGTCAAAAACCTTACGTTTCTGGTCGTGCCCGATTTCAAAAACCACATGCCCGCCCGGATGCAATACATCTCTTAAGCCCGCAATAATCGTTCGGTAGGCCACAAGTCCGTCCGACCCTCCGTGCAGGGCTAGCTCTGGTTCGTATAGGTCTACGTCCGGAGGGAGTTTGGTCATAGCTCTGTCGTCAATATAGGGCGGATTGGAAACGACGACATCAAATTTTCCGCTGACGCCCTCCAGATAATCCGAATGGATAAATGTACTACGCTCAGAGACACTGTGCTGGTCGGCATTGGTCTGGGCAATATTCAGTGCCGCATATGATATATCAACACCGACCCCTGTGGCCTGTTTGTGTTCATGAAGCAGGCTAATAAGGATAGCCCCGCTCCCTATGCCGACGTCTAAAATATGCGGTGCGGTCATGTCTCTCATGAGTGTAAGCGCATGTTCCACCAACCCTTCCGTCTCGGGGCGCGGGATCAGGACATTTCCATCAACCTTAAAGTCTAAAGTCCAGAACGCCTTCTCGCCCAAAATATAGGCGACAGGTTCATAGGCCAAGCGAAACCCCAGCAATTCGTGAAATTCTGTCTGGATGGTTTCAGGAACAATGTCGTTGTCGCAAACAATTAATTCGGCAGCGGCTTTGTGGCTCGCCTTTTCGAGCAATATACGCACATCAAGCGCCGGGTTTTCGATGCCAGCATTGGCCAGCATTTGGGCGGCTCCGCGTTTTAAATCACTATAAGTGATCTTTGCCTTAGCCATCGGTCTCAAGCGCTGCCAGCTTCTCGGCTTGGTCTGCCGCCACTAAGGAGTTAACGACTTCGTCCAAAGCGTCGCCAGCAATGATTTTATCGAGATTATACAAGGTCAAATTAATCCGGTGATCGCTAACCCGCCCTTGGGAATAATTATAGGTACGGATGCGCTCGGAGCGGTCCCCGGAGCCAACTTGGGATTTACGGTCGCCCGCCCGCTCGGCGTCGATACGCGCGCGCTCCATATCATAGAGTTTCATCTTCAAAATCTTTTCGGCGTTGGCGCGGTTTTGGTGTTGGGATTTGGCATCGCAAACGACGACAATACCGGTCGGCTCATGGGTCATGCGCACAGCCGAATCGGTTTTATTGACATGCTGGCCACCCGCACCAGACGCTCGCATGGTATCGACCCGCACATCGGTCATCGAGAAGTTAACCTCAATATCCTCCGGTGCAGGTAAAACGGCAACGGTGGCGGCGGAGGTGTGTACGCGGCCTTGAGTTTCTGTTACCGGAACCCGTTGCACGCGGTGAACCCCGCTTTCAAATTTCATTTTGCCAAAAACCCCATTGCCGGTGATAGAGGCGACGATTTCTTTATAGCCCCCCATTTCGGCCTCGGATTCGGTTTCGATCTCCAATTTCCAGCCTTGAAGCGATGCATAGCGCGCATACATACGAAATAGATCGCCCGCAAATATTGCCGCTTCGTCGCCGCCTGTCCCCGCGCGGACTTCCAGTACAACTGAAGCATTATCGTCTTTGTCTTTGGGCAGCAGTAAAATGCTGACCTGGCGTTCAATGGCGCCTAGGCCTGATTTAAGCGCGTGCAATTCTTCCTTGGCCATGGCACCCATTTCTGGATCGGTAATTAATTCTTCCAGTTCTGCAATTTCGTCCAACCGCTCTTTTAATGTCCGTACACCTTCGGCCACAGGGCGAAGTTCGGCGTGTTCTTTGGCCAATTTGACGATCTCGTCCGGCACGGTCTCGACACTCATTCGCGCTTCAATAGCGTCGAATTTATCTAAAACCTGCTCAAGTTTTTGCTGCGGTATTTTCATAAAACCTGTTTAGTGGTTTTAACTCTGATGTCGAGAACAACTTATACAGTTGCGCTTACCAATATAGGTCTTAGTCATTTTCCACGACATTAATATAAGCGATGGTGCCGGAGCGTTCTTTTGTCGTAATGAAACTCATGAGCGTAATGATAGCTGTGTCGGCTTGTTTTTCCGACAGGGCAGGGAGGTCGTCTACCTGTTCCTTGTATTGTTCGGCCATGCGCTGGGAGATATTGGCATAGAGGAAATCGGTTGTTTCGGGGGCGGCCTCGACCCCGGCTTTTAGGGCAGCCAATAAATCTTTGGTGTCCATATCACGAAAAATAATAGGGGCGGCGGATTTTGGTAAGCGCGCAGGCAGGTCTTCGAATGTGAGTAAGCCTCTACGGATGTTATCTGCGGTTTCGGGGCTGTCTTTGGCAATAATATCCATTAAGGTTTCGCGGCGCTTTTTGGGAAGAACCCCCATAACATCGGTCATGAAACCGACGGCTTGTGCGCTGGTATCAACATCCGATGTTTCTAAAAGCTCTATCTTGACCAGCTCGGATACTGCACTGATGACTTCTGCGTTGACCTCTGCTCCGGATGACATGTGGCGCGCAGCACCGCCTGCTAAGGCATCTGCAAGTTCAACCAGAATTTCGCCAGCCTTTAACGGCCCCAATTGCGCCAAAACTATGCTGACCAATTCCGGGCGCTGTTCATTTAAATAATCTGCCAAGCGTTGAACAGGCAGGCCTTGCAGGCGCTGCCAAATATCTTGGTTTTCATTGTCGGGGGCTTGTGGGGTTTGAGACGGCGCGCCAAAAATACGTTCGGCGCGTTCCGAAGACAGCAGGTCTTGCGCTAATTCTCGCGCTTGTTTTTCACCGCCGTGCAGGGACCCTGCGCGCTTTTTCATGTCTGTAATAAAGTCGGCAATAGTTGCAAGCAAAACTTCCCGTGGCACCAGGTCTATCGTACCCATTGCTGTGACAAAGTTATGGAGATATTTGTCTTCTATGGCTTCGACGATGGGTCTGGCAAAGTCCGCGCCGAGAACCGCAACTATGATTGCACCTTTCTGGGCGCTGGAATATTGCCGCGCTGCTTGAGATATGTCCTGAGCATTGGCAGGGATCATATCTATGGTTTGTTGGGTCTGCATTATCCATATCCCATGATTAAAGCTTCGGTAATTTTCATCCACCCATCTGCAACAACAAAAAACGCCAACTTAAACGGCAAGGAGACCACGGACGGCGGCACCATCATCATGCCCATGGCCATGAGAACCGAGGCAACGATGAGGTCTATGATCAAGAACGGTAAGAAAATGACAAAACCTATTTGAAAGCCGCGCTTAATTTCCGACAACATAAATGCAGTAACTAAAAGGCTAAACTGCGGGTTTTCTACGTCGTATTCCCGGTCCGGCATAGTTGCAGCGAGCCGGGCGACGGCATCATCCCCGACCCGTTTTTCCATAAAGACACGAAACGGTGTCAAGGTGCGATCAATCGCTTGTTGTTCGGTAATTTCGCCGTCCATATAAGGGGACAGCCCGTCTTCCCAAGACTGGGTAAACACTGGCTCCATGATAAAAAATGTTAAAAACATCGCCAGCCCCATAATCATCATATTGGGGGGTGATTGTTGCAAGCCAATGGCTTGGCGCAAAAACGAAAACACAATGACAATAAATGGCAAACAGGTGATCATCATGGCAATACCGGGCGCTAGGCTGAGCACTGTCACGATCAGGAATAGTTGAATGATACGCCCGTCCAAACTGGCACCTTCAATACTGGCGCCGTCTATGGCTTGATCAAGAAGGCTACCAGCATTATCTGGCACTTGGCCAAATGCGGTGAAACCAAGTAAGGCCACTGAACAGAGCCAGACGGCTGCAAATAGAAATATATGGTGGCGGCTTAGCTTCACTGTAACATGTCCTCGGACACATCAACTATCTCGGTAAGCTTTACCCCGATTGCCCCGGTTTTGTGGTCGGTTTCAATCAGGTCGCCCCGGGCAATAATACGTCCGTCAATGACTAAATCCACCGGGTCTTCCAGCTTGCAATCCAGCGGGATGAGCGAATCCTTTTTCATCAAAAGTAATTCGCCTATGGTTGGTCGTGCCGTGCCGATTACAACTTGCACATTGACATCCAGTGCATAGATAGAGCGTTTATAGTGCGCACCTTCGTCTTGGTCCCGGCGTTCATGCACGGGGATGTTTTGCTCGTGCTCATCTGGTTTTTGCGATTTGTTTGTTGGTTTTTGTTGGGGCTGTTCCATTTAATTTTCCTGTGAATTGGTTTCGGAATATTTTTGCTCAATACGGTTCAATAGTTTTTGCAGCACGCCCTTGATGTCGATTTTTGCACCCCCGTTATCCCAAACGGCATGAACCGCTTGGGCGGGGACATTTTCATCGGGCTGGATAGTAAATATTGATGGTTTCTTGGTGCTTTGCACAATGTCGCTCAAAGTGACTTCATAGCCTGGGTGCACCCTAAGTTCGATTTGTCCGTCCAGGGAAAAGGCCGAAAGTGACACTATGAATTCACTAATTTCGCCCGCCAGATTTTTATCGGCAAGGGCAGGGAGGCCGGCTTGTAGTAGCGCTAAAACTACGCGGCGGTGGCTGGTCTCTATCTCGTCTTTAATATTTAATATACTTTGTTCCAGCGCCGTTGCGAAGACGGATAAATCACATGCTGACTGCTCTGCTTGCAAGCGACCATCTTCCAGCCCTTGTTCATAAGTTTTTGGTGGTTCCGCATCTTGAGCATTGCCGGGTACCGAATAGGCATCCAGATCGCGGAACGCGCCCAACCGCTCAAGGCCGGCTTGTTGGCATTCGTCAAAGCGAGAAATTTTGGTTATGATATTTGCGGTGCCGTTCATGTTGTACCTGCGCTCTTAACCGGAGCATCTGTGTCAAGCCACGAAGACAATAGGGCGATAGCATCTTCCGGGTTTTCTTGGGTGATAGACTTTAGCATATCGACCGGGTCTTCCGCTTGCGGGGTGTTTATCGGTGCAGGCAGGCCTGGTACGGATTGATTTGCAGTCAACACCTGGACATCCATCTGGCCGAGCAGGTTTTGCTCGGCTGTCAAAGTTTGTGTATTTCCGAGCAATGGACGCACAACGAAAATTCCCAAGGCGAGTACGATTAATCCCAGAAATCCTGCCTGAACCATGCTCCATAGATAGCGCTCCAGAAATTGGGACATGACACCTGGTTTTTCAATTGCGCCCGTTAAGTCCGGCATTTCGAAGGTAAAGTTTTTTAAAGTGAGTACATCACCGCGCAGAGTGTCGATGCCGGCAGACGCCACCGCCAATTCGCGTAAAGCTGTCAATTCGGCCTCGGGACGTTGTGTCATAATAGGCTCGCCGTCAGCGTTTAACGTCCTAATGTCATTAACGAGAATAGCTACACTCAAGCGCTTAATTGCGCCTGGCAATATGGTGGAGTTCTTGATCAGTTCGGAGACTTCGTATTGAACAGTTTCTGTAGTTTCGCCCCGTTCCGCATTTGAACTACCGCCGCCCGCCGCACCATCTGGCAGGTTGCTGGCCACGCTCACGGCGGTTGATCTACCTGTACTGGTGTCAGTGATTTCCGTAGTGGTTTGGGATTTTATGACACGGGCATCGGGGTCAAATGTGTGCTCAGTCATTGTCTCGGACTTGCGCTCTATATCGAGCATGACGCTGACACGGGCATTGCCGCTACCGACGCGCGCTTCAATAAGTGACAACAAATCTTTCTTAATATTGGCTGCACGTTCCAATCCGCCCAAGCCGTCTGCCGTGCGCCCGGCAATCATAGCCCCATCGCTGCCTGGCCCTGCTACAATGCCGAGCCGCGCATCTATGACAACAACATCAGATGGCTGAAGTCCGGCCACCGCTAAAGCCGTTAAATATTGCACGGCCTTTGCTGTTTGTCGGTTAATACCGCCTGAGGCGCGTATGGTGACAGAGGCAGATTGGGCTGCGGGTGCGCTTGAAAATGTTGCACTTTTGCTAGTACCCAAATGCACGCGGGCCAAGTCTACGGAGGGTAATGCCAGTATAGTTCGGGCTAATTCACCCTCCTTGGCGCGCCAATAGGCCGTGTCGAACATATCCGATGTCATGGCAAAACTGTTGATATTATCGAACAGCTCATAGCCCGACATGCTTTGGCGCGGCAGACCTTCCTTGGCCAATTCGAGGCGTAGCGCATCGCGTTTATCTGCTTGTGCATAAATCGCTGAACCACGTACTTCATAGGCGACATTTTTCGCAGCAAGTTCCGCGATGACTTCACCCGCTATTTGGGTCTCAAGCCCGGAATAGAGTAGCTCTAAATTTGGCTTCAATGTTTGTCTGGTCAGCAAAGTCAATGCTGCAATGGTCGCCAGAACAGCTACAACAGCCATGATTTGTTTCTGTATATTTAGCGATAAAAATACCTTGAACGCATCCATGCGCGAATCCTTCACACCCAACTAACACAAGTAAAAGTAGTTTTCTTAACTACACGGTGAAATAGATTAAGTTTCTTAACAGAACGTTTACCAAAAGATGTTTTCACTAATTAACACTTAGGAGTAGCATTATGGCAAGAGCCTCAAAATCTAAAAAACAGTCAAAAGAAAGTCCGAAAGCATCAGGAAGCGACGCCGAATCAACTAAAGGTAAGAAACCAGGCATAATGGCAAAGTTGATTTTACCTGTCGTGCTTGGGGTCACATCATTTTGTACTGTGTATTTTTTGCCCCGCGACACGCCAATTCAGACAAGTGAAACTGCCGAACATGTATCCAAGAGTAGCGATACCGATGCCGTGCCTGAAATTCTTGCGACCTCTTTCGTCACTCTTGAACCGTTCACCGTATCCATCAAAGGTCGTTCCCGAATACTCAGGCTAGGGATAACCTTGGAAGTCCCTGAAAAAAATGCTGAAGCCGTAGATGCCCATAATCCGAAACTGCGCGATGCCTTTATGGGCTATCTGAGCGTATTGGATATGGCGTATGTGGAAGATGCTGCGTTTTTGGTCGGACTTAGAGTACAGCTTACGCGTAGGGCAAAGTTTGTGCTCGGTGCCAATAACATTCAAAATGTCCTTATAACAGATTTCATGGTGCGCTAATATGTATGCTTTTCTCCCCGATATTTTGCTGATTGTTGTTTCCGGTTTTACGTGTCTTTACTGTATTATCCTCAGTCGTCGGCTAAAAAAACTGCAAAGCCTCGATAGCGGTCTGGGGGCCTCTATCTTGTCGCTCACCCAGGCCGTGGCCAAGACCAATAGCGCCGCTCTCGAAGCCCGAAAATCAACTGAGGTCAGTGTAAAAATGTTGCAAGGCTTGCTGTTAGATGTAGAGAACGCCATTCCTCAAATTGAAGCTCGGCTCGAAAGCCTTTACGGCGCAAAAAAGGCCGCAGAAACCAAATCCGCCTTGCTACAAGAAGTTATCACAAAGGAAATCGAACCTGCCTTGCAAAGAGCGCAGCAAACGTCTCGTTCGCTCTTGCAAATTGTCCGTGCCGTAAAAACCTTTGAGGAACGTAAAAGTTCTGGAACGATAGCCAAGCAAAAGAGAGCCGCATGAAAACCCGCATTCTCCCCATTCTTGGTATTTTATTGATGTGTACACTGGTCGTTCGGACATTGGCGCTATCCAGTGAAATTAGCGAAGAACACACAAAACCAGTACAGAATGTACTACCAGAAAAATCCCCCGATGCCGCCACTACTACCAGAGCCGAGCAAGCAAGAGAACAACAATGTGTTACAGGCACTGCCTTACAAGCCGTGAACGAGAAAATGGCGGAATTTGATACACGCCAACAAGAAATGGCGGCAAAAGAAAGTGCCTTCAAAGCAATTGAAGTCAGGCTGAAAAAACAATTAGCAGCAGTAGAGGCGGCAAAGGCGTCTTTGGACGAAAGCCTGCGTTACCGCACTTCAATCGCCAAAGAAGACATCTCACATCTGACTACAATGTACGAAACCATGAAGCCAAAGCAAGCGGCTAGAATATTTAACGAGATGGACCCCAATTTTGCGGCAGGCTTTTTGCGCAAAATGAAAGGTGGCCAGGCCGGTCTTATTTTGGCCAATATGAAAACCAGCCAAGCCTACCAGATTAGCCTAATTATTGCCAGCAAAGGGGCAAAATACCGTGATGTAGGCAGCCGATTGCCATAGCTAGAGAGATGCATCAAGAGAGGTAATCCTAAGCAGTTGAATTGTAAGAGTAGAGACGTTGCAATTGTCTTTTCAATTTACGCCCAAGGCTATAGTGTTGACGAATCATTTGGGAGGAATTTATGGCGGATTTATTGACGCTTGAGAGCTTGTTTACATTACTGATGCTGATCTTGTTGCAAGCCGTGCTTGGGTTTGACAATCTTTTATACATTGCAATCGAGAGCAATAAGGTTGGCGAGAAAGATGCGCCCAAGGTGCGGCGCTGGGGTATTGCTATAGCGGTTGCCTTGCGGATTATTTTATTGGTCGTTATTGTCAAATTGTTTGACGTGATGGCGGGTGAGTTGTTTTCCATATCCTTGGGTAAATTAATCCAAGGCGCTTTTACCTTACAATCGCTTGTCACTTTGTTTGGTGGTGCATTCATTATTTACACGGCTATAAAAGAGATTAGCCATATGCTCAGTGTCGATGATATTGGCCATTCAGAGGTTTCGGGGCGAAAATCCGTTTTAAGCGCCATTGCGGTTATTGTCTTGATGAATTTGGTGTTTTCCTTTGATAGCATTTTGTCGGCCATGGCCATTGCTAGTGAAAAAGCGGCGGACGGCACAACAACCTATCAAGTGCCGCTCATGGCCATTGCCATTATTTTATCCGGTATAGCCATGATATTGATGGCGGATTTCGTAACAGACTTTCTCAAGAAAAACCGGATGTATCAGGTCATGGGCTTGTTTATATTATTCTTGGTCGGTGTGTTATTGGTCACCGAAGGCGCGCACTTGTCGCATTTGAAGCTGTTCGGCTTCCCCATAGAGGCTATGTCTAAATCGAGCTTCTATCTGGTTATTGGTGTGTTGGTGGTCACAGATGTAATTTCCACCAAATACCAAAAACGCCTCTGGGCGCAAAGAGAAGCGGAAATACGCAGAAGCGCAAAAATGATAGATGCAAAGGTCGAAGGTGCTAAAACGGTGGATATACCTACTGCCGAGCATTAGCCAATTTTGGGTGCTGGGCAAGTCACGCCCGTGCCGCCAATATTGCAATAGCCGCCCGGGTTCTTCGCTAGATATTGCTGGTGATAATCTTCGGCTGGATAATAGGTTGGTGCCGTTTCTACGGTGGTGGTAATGAGATTTTTTCCGGCTTTGGCATAGGCTTCATTATAACGGGCTTTAGCCTCGATTGCCGTACTGTGTTGCGCCTCTGAAGCGGTGTAAATCACACTGCGGTATTGGCTCCCCATGTCATTGCCTTGGCAGTCACCTTGGGTTGGATTGTGGTTTTCAAAGAAAATTTTAAGCAGCTCTGTATAAGGCAAAATATCCGGCGCAAACACCACTTGCACCAATTCAACATGTCCGGTAGCGCCGGAACAAACCTGATCATAATTTGGGTTCCCAGCAGAATCGTTATGGGCGCCGCCGCCGTAACCAACCGAAGTTACATAAACGCCGCCCGCTTGCCAAAACAATCGCTCTGCGCCCCAAAAACACCCCATGCCAAACAGCGCTTTCTCTAGCCCATCAGGAAAGTCCCCGTACATATTGCGTCCAGAAACATGGTGTTTGGTTTGCATTTTATTACCCTTTCGTCACGGTTTGATAAAATGGTTGAGGGCGTTGGTCAAATGCTCGGCCATTTTATGGGCTTTGGCGTCTGTGTCTATCAGGTCTTGGCGGATCTCTAAAGTCGTGTGCCGCAGGCCACGCGCAATCACATGTTGATCAATTGTATAATTTAATTTGAGGGCAGAGTAAGGCTCATTTAGCTCCACATGATAAGGATGCACACGCTCAATTTCTGCCTTCAAGCGGTGGGCTTGCTCAGGGTCGGCTTTCCACAAAAGCCCTATATCCAATGTGCGCTTTTGCCCGTTGGCCATTTCAGGTGTGAAGCTGTGGATAGAGATGATCAAAGGATCAATAAACCGTTCCTGCGCCGCGTCGAGTTGCGCCTCAAGCGCATCATGATAGGGCTGATAATAACGTTCGGCCCGCTCGCTTTGTTGTTCTGGAGAGAGGTTCTGATTGCCGGGGATTGGTGTGCCGTCACTCATGTCAGGGATGCTTCCGGCTGTTCCAACTGCTCGGTTCGGGTCGATAACCAGTCTGGAAAATCCGGCCAGCAAACCTGCTGCCCCGTAAGTCTTGCAAAATTGCCGTGTTAACGTTTCCGCGCCAATATCCCAAGCAATATGGCGGTCTAAATCTGCACTGCTCAGTCCAAGGTTATCAAGCCCGTTCGGGATATGATTGGTGGCATGGTCGCAAAATACAAACACGGGGGATTTAGGCACCGAAGATTTGGATTTTGTCGGTAAAATTACAAAGGGAACATCATTAAACATAGCTTGGCGTTTTATGGCGGAACAAGCATGAGGTAAACCCCTATTTACGCCTATTCCACCCCCGCATGAAAAACGTCCATAAAGAAAATAGTTTCGGCATTTTAAATTCACAGCTTGAAATGTCTTGGTGGACCGGTTGGCCAAAAAGGAATTAACGCCCCCACTTGACAATATTTCCGTCTTGATCAAAAAAAGTGTAAGTATGGGTAGAGGAGCCTCCGACCGTAAAAGCTCCAGCCCTCTTTTTTTTTACCCATTCTTTGTTAGTATTTAATAATAGCCTTACAACAAAGTGGCCTGGGGTTTTTAAATCCCGGATGCAGTCAGAGTTTTTACGAATGAACGCTCTCCAATTATATCATAAGAATAATGCCCTACGTTCGAATATGATAGGGCTTTCATAGCCCTATAGTGCGCATTATGGTTTTCAACAGCTTTAGCTTTCATCTTCGCACATTGAAGTTTAGGAACCTCAATTGACATTTCAAGAGCTAAATTATGTGACGGTGGCTGATAATAATACTCAATGTCATTGGTAGGGCGTACATAGTTTTGAACTGGCGTATCGATTTGTGCAGATGCGGCGCAGCCTGACACAAATAATGTTAGTATGAGAAACGTTCCTAAAGAAAATAGTTTCGGCATTTTATAATCCACAATTTGTAATGTCATCAGCGTGGTTCATTATCGCCGCGCTATTGGTCAAACAGGCATTAACGTCCCCACCTTACAATATTGCCTTTTTTATCAAAAAAAGTGTAAGTAGAGTTCAAAGCTAACGTCCTGCGTCCGGTTTTTTTTTCTTCTTCAATCCGTTCTTTAGTATCCAATCCTATAACTACAACATTTTGGCCTGGGGTTTTTAAATCCGGGTGGCAACCATAATATTTTATGAATGAATGCTCTCCGATTATATCATAAGAATAGTGTCCTTCGTTAGAATATGATAGTATTTTCATGGCTTTATAAAATGCATTATGATTTTCAATGGCTTTAGCTTTCATCTCTGCACACTGATGTTTCGGAAACCCAACTGCCAACTCATAAATTTGGTCACCTGATGGTCTTTTATAATAATCATGAATGTCATTGGTTAGATATACATAGTTTCGAACTGGCGCATTGGTTTGCGCAGATGCGGCACAGCCTGACACAAAAAGCGTTAGTATGAGAAACGTCCATAAAAATAATTTTGGCATTTTATAATCCACAATTTGTAATGTTATCGGCATAGTTCATTATAGTCGCTGGGTTCCAAGTGTAAGTACTCGTATCAATAGCACTATCTCGCAAAAAAAACAAACCGCGCGGAACACCTGGCCGGTTTGCATTTAATGCCAATCCCAGGCCCAAAAACCCCCGTTGTGACCTTGAATACGCAAGGCCCCCATCCAGCTCACGCCCTACCCATTCAGGATTGGCGATAGATAGGTCATTTCTACTGAAATACTGACCCGCCGAAGTATATGCGCCTGTGATTGGATCCACCGCCCAAGTTCCAGTTGGATGAGTGTGCCATCCGCCAATAATTGTTGCGCCTGCGGGTATTGGAGCCGAAAATATGTCTACGCCACTAGACGTGCCGCTTACCCAGGGAGAGGCACCGATTGTGCCATCGGCTCTTCTGTATATGAGGCCGCCAAGCTCAAAACGTTCGACCCGCGGATCCCTTAAGGCTCGTCTCATCTCTTGGGCTAATAAATTCGCTTCGGGGGTGCATACAGGAGGTACTGGTGGTGGGGGCGCCGGTGGTGGGCACGGTACAGCTTGTTTTGTAACGTCACCAAAACCCTTTTGTTGGGTAGACGTGATCGGGCAACTTTCATCACCGCCGCCGCCCCAGTCCCAGCCGAGGCCGCCAGGGATCAAAGGAGATACAGGGGGAGGGAGAGACGTGCTACCTCCCGGATATGTTCTTCTGCCCGTTACTACGACTTCATCGAAAAAATTAGAGCCATGGCAGGCTTGGCAGGTCTCGTCATGAGTAACCAGGCCTTCTTGGGCAGTCGCACCGCCGCTTTTAGCGCCATCACTGTTAGCAATGTCGCTTTTAGTGTGTACTGCTTCAAGGAATTGCGCAATCTCGGCAGCATCGACTTCATATGCGAAAATATTATCAGCATAGCTCTCATTAGCAGAGACCCCACCAGATATAAACATTCCGCCCGCCAACAAACCGCAAATCATTATTTTTCTCATATTGCCCTCCCTGTATAGTGACTTTGTGTGATTCCTTAAATTGCAATACTGTATGTGTAACCTAAGATATGGGGGGGGGAGCAAGGATTAAATTGTGGTGAATATAAGTGCGCGCAACCTACGCCGTAATTGTTCAGACTTAATCCAGACCCATCACAGTTTCTTCAACCAAATGATCAACAATCATCTTAAGCGCCGTTTTTTTACTGACCCCGGCGGTGATTTCGCGCTCATATATTTCCACTTGTCGGCAGGCGCTAGAGCCGCGCTCAACAATTGTGCGGGTGTGAAGAAGCTCTGGTACACAGTTCAAAGCTTCTGCATGCTGCATGAGGAACCCAATCATTTCCTCGTTCAGTTCCTCGAACGAAACCAACTCGCCCTTGCCGAAATCAATGAGCGACCCTGTCACGCCAAACCGTTGTGCCAGCCAACGGTTCTCGCCGATCAGCAAGGCCGGGTAATTGCGCCATTTAATATTGCGTTCTTTTAGGTGAATAATCATGCGCACCAAACATTGATACAAAGCCACAATCGCTAGCGTATCTTCCAAACTCGTACACATATCGCAAATACGCGCTTCCAGGGTCGGGAAGTTGACCGAGGGTCTGATGTCCCACCAGATTTTGCTGGCGTCCTCTATGACACCCGCATTGGTCAACATGCCGATCATGCGTTCATATTCACCGATGGAAGCCATGGCTTCGGGAATGCCCGTGCGCGGCATGCCGTCAAATACGGCCAAGCGGTACGACTTCATGCCCATAAGATCGCCCTCCCAAAACGGCGACGATGTGGACAGTGCCAACATGTGGGGCAAAAAATACCGCACTTGGTTCATCACATCTATGCGCATGCCGGCGTCCATAATGCCCACATGCACATGAGTACCGCAAATCAACATGCGGCGAATAGCTCCTTGCAGGTCTTCCTCCATTTTGGTGTATCGCTCTTTTTGGGTTGGCTTTTGTTTGCGCCAAGATGTGAACGGGTGGGTAGACGCGGCCATCAAACGCAAATCAAATGTCTTGGCAATCTCTGACAAGGTTTTGCGGGCATGGGTTAAATGGGTGCGGGCATCGCCAACATTCGCGCAAATTGGCGTAGCGATTTCGATTTGGCACTGCAAAAACTCGTGGGTAACGGACGGGCCAAGCTCGGCCTGACAAGCAGAAAAAAATTCTTCCGGCGGGTTGCAAGTGTCGCCCGTCTCGGGGTCGACCAGCAAATATTCTTCCTCAACCCCCAATGTCAGCGCCAAATCGTCCATAACATACCCCCCTGTTTTAGCTGATTATAGCATAATCCCACGGAATGTAAAATGCAGCATTTGCGGGCTTGTTTTAAGGGATAAGCTTTGCTAAACGCCCCACACGAATGGCAACTGGTGAGGTGCCAAATTGGATATGAGTGGTTTAAGGCGCACAACATTATTGTTGAAAGCGTGCTTTTTCCTTAACCCCCTCTAACTCACCAAATAAAATGGCAACCGGGTGAGGTGGCCGAGTGGTTTAAGGCGCACGCTTGGAAAGCGTGTGTGCGTTAATAGCGTACCGAGGGTTCGAATCCCTTCCTCACCTCCATTTTCGCGTGTTAATGCTGATTTTGTGTTCCTCGCGCCAAACATAAATATTTGTCGCTGCGGCGCTCGCTACAATCGATTCACAGGATCGATTGTTTAAGCTCGCGGGGTTCGAATCCCTTCCTCACCTCCATTTATATCGCTCACGGCCAGTCGCTTTGCGGCGGCCTGCGCGGGCGCGCCAAACGATTGGCGGCGGGCAGTCGCCCGCTATTCGCAGAAACAAGTTTCTGCTCATATCCTTTTCTATTGCTGATTTTGTGTTCCTCGCGCCAAACATAAATATTTGTCGCTGCGGCGCTCGCTACAATCGATTTGCAGGATCGTGTTACAGATTATCGAGAATTTCAGCAATCTGCTGCCGTAGCCATTTATGGGCTGGGTCAGCATTCATCCGCCGGTGCCAGGCCATGACTATTTGTACGCTGGGCACATTCACGGGCGGCAGAAAGATGTCGAGGCCAATTGACGGAGCCACATGGCGGGCCAGAGCCGACGGTAGTAGGGCAATCATGTCCGATCCCGCAATCACTCGGTAGACGCCAGAGAACACTGGCAATGTCATCATCACCCTACGCTCGCGCCCGACGCGTTTCAGAGCCACATCTCCTTGTGCCCGCCTCTTGCCATCGGTTGAAAACAATACATGGTTGATATCGCAAAATAGATCGATTGGAATGACGCTACCCGGTTTGACGCCAGCGTCCGCAAGCCTTGGATGCCCCGAGCGGGCAATAACGCAGAATTCGGACTTAAGAACCCGTTGATGTTCCGCCCAGCCGGGCAGATCCATTTCGGGGTTCAGAACCAGATCAACATCATAGAGCGTCAGCGCCTTAAAGGGTTCGCCCGGCACTAGGTTGACGAGGTGTGTTCGCATTGACGGTGCCGTGGCCTGCAATCGTTCCGTGAGGACAGGCATTAAAAGCTCGGCAAAGTAATCAGCCCCCGAAATGCACAATCTGGCATCGGAAACAGCCGGGTCAAAGGCATCAGACCCGGAGATTAGTTCTTCCATCTGTGCCAGCAGGTTCCGAAGTGGTATTTCGAGTGACAGCGCGAATTGTGTTGGCTCAAAGGCTTTGCCGCTGCGAAAGAACAGCTCGTCGCCGAGTGACAGGCGTAGGCGGGAGAGCGCTGCGGAAACCGCCGGCTGCGAAAGGCCAACTCGTTTGCCAGCTTTGACGGTCGAGCGCTCTTGTAACAGTGCGTCCAGCACCCGTAACAAGTTTAGGTCGAAGGCGTTTAAATTTGTCATGTAAATCTAAGTAATACAAATAATCAATTTTTCATATACATTTATTTCTGCCAATATCGCGATAAAGTTACAGGCAAACAAAGATGCAAACGAGTGAATTTTCTCTTGTTTCGGGGCGGGCTTAAAGGAATTCACGAGAAATGAGCCGTTGGCAAGTATCCCATTCCCAATGACAAGGCGAGAATTGATGAGATTGCCGCGTCGTCACCTGATACGTCGATGGCAACATAATCACATGAGGGAGAAAGATGAAAACAGTACCAACTTTGTTTTTTGCTACCGGGGCATGTTTTGCGCTCTTGGGTATGATTTGGGGCATTCAGATGTCGGCGACCGGCGACCATAGTCTGTCGCCAGCCCATGGCCACCTCAACCTTGTCGGCTTTGTCACCATGTCCATCATGGGAATATACTATGCCCTGACCCCGGCTGCGGCCACCAGCAAGTGGGCCATGCCGCACTATTTGCTGACCGTCGTCTCTGTCGTCATTCTGGTGCCAGGGATTGTGATGGCGCTGAGCGAAAACGGAGAAGTGCTGGCGAAGGCAGGCTCGGCTCTGGCGGTCCTGTCGATGTTAACCTTCCTCGCTATAATCCTGAAATTAGGTTTCGGCGAGAAAGCCTAGGCGGCAAGCACCCGGCGGGCAAGGCGGCAAGATTTTTCACCATCTCGATGATGGAGAATAGAATGGACAAGACTAACGATTGCAATATTGTTTGGCCTTTAGATATACACCATAGAATATCTTGTCACTATTGAGCCAAAAAATGTAATCGCGCCAAGCCCGGTAAAATATATGACATAATGCCCCAACAGGCAGGGTTGGCTCCGCTGGTTAAATTTGGGCATATGGCACCAATAGAACGCGGCACTTTTAAGAACGTAAACCCCATGCCTCGTTTTCTGGCAAGGTTCAATGGAGGGCATAGCGTGATATTTATCCTGGGTAAAGGCGTCTCGATGCCGGGAGGCAACCCTTGACACTCAGAGGTAATTTCAGAAGAAACGAGTGCTATCAGCAAAAGACGCTGTTCTTAATAATCATCCAACAGCGGCACTTCGCTTTCATCCTCCAGCCCGCCAATCTCTGGCATGGAGCTGCCGGCTATGGCCCCAAGGTCGCCGTGCATGCCCATTGTTGAGGCTATTACGGCGTCTATTTGGCCTTCTCGTTTGGCCCAGTTTTTTAGGGTGGTTTTCTTTTCGCGTTCTAGGTCCGTGCGCATATCATCGAATTTTTCTACGATGGCTTCGATACGGTGGCGGAATTTTGTACCGGTTAGATAGTCGTAAACCAGTTCAGCCTTACTAGCTTGGCCTTCGCGTACCGCCACCAGTCCGGCCATTTCAATAAGGCTGAGCCGTAGGACTTCGACCAAGGATATGGCGCTGTCGAAACTGGTGACCCAGACACCGTCTATCTGTTTGAACGTGGTTTTTTCAAATTCCTTGGGCAGAGTTGTACTCATCAATATGGCGATGTCGGCACCACAATTGCGTTGGTCAGTTTTCAATTTTGGCAGCCATGTGGCGTGCCAAGCTTTGGTGCGTTTGGTCTCCCACAATATAGAGCCGCACATTTTACCGTTGGGACTCATGACGCTTTGGATAATGTCGCCGCCGACCACACCCTTGGCCACGGGTTTAATCTCGTCGTAGGGGAATTTGCGGGCGAGAATGTTTTCCAATTCCATCTCTAACACTTCGCCCTGGTGCTGTTGCGAGCCTTGTTCGGCCCGGCGTTTTAGATTGTCGATTTGGGTGCGCATGGCGTTGATTTGTTGCTCGCTCTCGCGCTGCTTTAGCAGGAATGCGCTTTCTTGTTCTTGCTTGGCTTTGGCGCGTATCTGGTCAACCTCTTCGGACAAGCGTTTCTCTACGGTCAATTCCAATTCGCGTTTTTCGTCTTCCAGCGCCCGGCGTTCTTTCATAATCATGGCTTGCTCTTCTTGGGCGCGGGCAAGTTTGCTCTCATTATCCTTGAGGGCTTCGCGTAGCTCGTCCGCCTCTTTGGCTTTGATGGCAATATCATGGGCAGATTTCTCTGCCGCTTTTTTAGCCTCCTCGCGAGCGATTTCAGCGCGGGCATCTGCGACTCCGCGTTTTAGTTTTGCGCCCAGCGCCGCTTGTTCTGCTTCTAGTTTTGCCTGCTGCGCCGCCATCTCTGCATTTTTCTGGCGCAGGGTTTCGGCGAACTCATTCCGGGCTTCGGCAAGCAAAGGCTCTGCCAAGCTTTCATTGAGTTTAATATCGGTGCCGCACTGCGGGCAGGTTAGGCTAGGGTCAGACATAGAATTTCCATCATTGATTTACCGCCACCTTATATCATAATTTATGCAAGTGCAATATTTGTTCGACATATGTTCCGCCGCATCAAACACTGTCTTGGCGTGCCGCAAATACTGTGTTAGCAAGCGTGATGAAAAAAATAATACGAATAGTTTTTGGGGCAGTTTTAGTTGGTTTGATCGGGGCAGGGGTTTGGGCTTGGTCACCATTGCCGGAAAACCCTGATGCGGCCAGTCTTGGTGCGGGCGCAGAAAAATATGATGTCAATATCATCCGTGATGATTGGGGCGTGCCGCATATTTACGGCAAGACCGATGTCGATGTCGCTTTCGGTCTAGGCTACGCCCACTCGGAAGACGATTTCGAAACCATGCAATTGGCTGTGGCTGCCGCGCGCGGCACACTCGCCCGTTACCAAGGCAAAGGCGCTGCGGTGACGGATTATCTTGTGGCACTGATGGGTGTTTGGGACACGGTTGAGCGGCGCTACGGTGTGGTATCGCCAGTGGTGCAACGTTCCGCAGAAGCCTATGCTGCCGGGCTTAACCTGTATGCTGCGCAAAATCCGGACGCGACATGGCGCGGACTGGCACCATTTACAGGCAAGGATATTATCGCCGGGTTCGTGTTCAAAACACCCTTGTTCTACGGGCTGGACGGTACGCTTTTGGAATTGTTCGGGGACGCGCGTCTGCAAGAAATTGCGCTCGACCCAGCAGGCGGACGGCAGAGTTTTCATGCCGCGCCCAAAACGATGGCCGAGCGCGGCTCCAACGGTATAGCGGTTTCGGCGGCACGTTCTGGTGATAACACCACACGCCTGATGATCAATTCTCACCAGCCTATGTCTGGCCCGGTGGCTTGGTACGAAGCCCATCTGGTTTCGGAACAAGGTATAGATATGACGGGCGGGTTGTTTGTTGGGACACCGTTTATCCTGAGCGGCTTTAACGATAATCTTGGTTGGGCCAATACGGTCAGCGCCCAGGACCTGGTGGATGTCTATGTCTTGACCATTAATCCGAAAAATAAAAACCAGTACCGCCTCGACGGCAAATGGCTGGACTTTGAGCAATCGACAGCCCTTATCAAAGTTAAACTTTTCGGCCCCTTCGCTTTTAAAGCAAAGCGCAAAGTGCTGCGAACACAGCACGGCCCGGTGATCGAGGCCAAGCACGGTACTTATGCTTTTCGTTACGCAGGCATGGACGAAATCCATCAGCTAGAACAATATTATCGCTTGAACCATGCGCAGGATCTGGACGGGTTTTTGGCGGCAATGTCGTTAAATGCCCTGCCGAGCATCAACTATGTTTACGCCGATAAAGATGGTAATGTAGCCTTGATCCACAATGCCCAATATCCGAACCGCAAAGCGGGTTGGGATTGGAGTAAATATCTGCCGGGGGATCGTTCCGATCTTATTTGGCAGGGGTACCGCTCGTTTTCGGAAGTGCCGAAACTGATCAATCCTAGTTCCGGCCTTGTCTATAATTCCAACAATGCGCCCTATAGTGCCACGGACGGGCCGGATAATTTATCCCCTGCCGATTTCCCCAAATCCATGGGGCTGCAAACCAACCAGACAAACCGTTCCTTGCGGATGATGGAAATGACCGACGGTGTAACCTCTGTCGACAAACGGGCATTACTCGCGCTTAAATTTGACAATAAATACGCAAAAAATTCAAGAGCCGCAGAAATCATTGCCAAAGTTTTGGCGGTAGATTGGGGTGGCGACCCCGCTTTGCAAAGCGCCGCCGCCCATTTGCGGGCATGGGACATGCACACCAATATTGATAACCGCCATGCGGCTCTTGGAGTTCTCACGACCATCATGGATATTACCGAAGAATTTACGCATATCCCGGCACCAAAGCCCGAAGATGCATTTCGCGAGGCCGTTAAATATCTCGTGCAGCATCATGGCCGTATTGACCCGACATGGGGCGCGGTTAACCGTTTGGTGCGCGGCGATATTGACGTGCCCATAGACGGTGCGCCAGACGTTCTGCGCGCCATCTATCCCGCCGAACTTGGCGATGACGGTAAGCTCGTTGCCGCTGCTGGTGACACATGGATTGCTTTGGTGGAATGGCCAAAAGAAGGGGATGTGGCGGGAAAAATGACCGCAGATGTCATCCACCAATTTGGTAGTGCTACAAGTCTGCCCAACTCACCCCACTACGCGAACCAAGCCGAAATGTTTGCCGTCCACAAATGGCGTAAGGCATTGCGGGATAAAGCCGAGATACAGAAATCTGCAACCCGCAAATACACACCGACGGACAATGACTAAATCGGTTTTCAGTTGCACCGTCCAATATTTACTTGCACAGTATAGCTAAAGGGGAAATTTATGGAAACTGCCGTACAGACATTTGGGCTTTGGTCAATATTACCGCCGCTCATTGCTATAACTCTGGCTTTGTGGACGCGTCAGGTTTTTATGGCGTTGGCCGTTGGTATCTGGTTTGGTTATATGATTATGGCGGGCTGGCACCCGCTGACCGGAACCCTCGATACCATCAACTCTTTTGTCACCGTGCTCACCGATACCAGCAATGCCCGCATGGTGATGTTTTCCCTGATCATCGGGCCGCTCATTGCGCTGGTACAGCGCTCTGGCGGGGTGGAGGGTTTTGTTGGGCATATCTTGAAGTTTCTTGAACGCTCCAGCGCCAAACACTCTGCCAAGGGCAATAGAAAAATCGTGGAAAGCCTGGCGGCGGTAACTGGCTTGCTGATCTTTATCGAAAGCAATATCTCACTGTTTACGGTCGGTACATTATACCGCCCGGTGTTTGATAAAATGAAAATCCCGCGCGAAAAATTGGCCTATATTACGGATAGCACGAGCGCACCGTCTAACATTTTGATGCCGTTTAATGCTTGGGGCGCTTTCATTATGACATTGCTTGTTATCTACACCACGGGGCCGGACAAGGTGTTCGATAATGAATTTGAAGTTTTGGTCAAATCCATTGCTTATAATTTCTATCCAATGCTCACCGTGGCTTTAATCTTCGTTGTGATTTGGAGCGGCAAAGATGTGGGCGATATGAAAAAAGCCGAAACCCGCGCCCTTGAAACGGGCAAAATTTTGCGCGACGGTGCCGTGCCGATGATGGACGATAGTGTCTCTATGTTAGAGGCCAAGAACGGTGTGCCGCACCGGGCTTTCAATATGTTAATCCCTATCGCTTCTATGGTTGCGCTGGTTCCGACCTTTTTGGTTTATACGGGTTGGGGGGAAGCTGTAAAAATTGCCGCTACCGAAGCTGCAGCAAGTGGACAAGACCCAGTACGCGGTATGGCGTTGGCGGGCAAAGCTTTGTCCGAAGGCTCGGGGTCTGCCGCCGTCCTCTATGCTGTGATATTCGCAATTTTCATTGCTATGGTTTTGTACCGTGCGCAAGGCATTATGAAAATCACCGAGATGGTCGATTTATCCCTGAAAGCTATGGCGGGCATGGTCAATGTTGCCATTCTCGCCGTGCTGGCCTTTGCCCTCAACGCTATGTGCAAGGAAATCGGCACAGGGAATTTTGTAGCCGGTATTGTCAGCGGCACCATTCCGGCGGGCTTTATCCCGGCGCTTATCTTCATCATTGCCGGCTTTATTGGCTTTAGTACCGGTACCAGTTGGGGCACGTTCTCGATTATGATAGCCGTCGCCGTACCCATTGCGGCCAATGTTGAAGGCGTCAATCTATATATGGCAGTCGCGGCGGCGCTGGGCGGCGGCGTGTTCGGCGACCATTGCTCCCCCACATCCGACACCACAATCATAGCCTCAATGGCCACGGCCAATGACCACATAGACCATGTAAGAACCCAAATCCCCTACGCGCTGATAGCAGGCGGCGGAGCAGTGATAATGTATCTAGTACTCGGCTTTATGGGAGTTTAGAGCGGTTCCGGTATATTTTGGATCAATTTGATTAGCCATATCCGTTGGAGTTTCATGGTTTCCCATTAAAGGGTGTTACCGCCGCCTCCGACCCTTGGGCTTTTCTGCAAATAACTCCGCCAGTTTCTCTGTCATCACGCCGCCCAGCTCTTCTACATCGGTAATCGTGACGGCGCGTTTGTACCAGCGCGTGACGTCGTGGTTTATGCCGATGGCAATCAGCTCAATCCCGGAACGGTTTTCCAGCTTGTCGATAACCTGGTGCAGGTGTTGTTCCAAAATGCCGGATTTATTTCTGGACTGGGTGGCATCGTCTACGGGGGCACCGTCCGAGATGACCATCAGGATTTTGCGCTGCTCCGGGCGGGCGTTTAGCCGTGCCGCTGCCCATTCCAACGCCTCGCCGTCTATGTTTTCCTTGAGCAAGCCCTCGCGCATCATCAAGCCGAGATTATTTTTGGCGCGCCGCCACGGCATGTCCGCGCCTTTATATATAATATGGCGCAGATCATTGAGCCGTCCGGGATTGGCAGGCTTGTCCGCCGCCAGCCAATCCTGGAAAGACGCGCCGCCTTTCCAGGCTCGTGTGGTAAAGCCGAGTATCTCGCATTTGACCGCACAGCGCTCCAAAGTCCGCGCCAAAATATCGGCACACACGGCGGCCATCATAATCGGACGCCCGCGCATAGAGCCTGAATTGTCAAGCAGGATAGAGACCACCGTATCTCTAAACTCCATCTGCTTTTCTTCTTTATAGGTCAGGGGCGAGGTCGGGTCGGTGATGACGCGGGTCAGGCGGGCCGTGTCCAGCACACCCTCTTCCAGGTCAAAGCTCCACGATCTTTGTTGTTGCGCCATCAGGCGGCGTTGCAAACGGTTGGCAAGCCGGGCAATGACAGATGTGAGCGATTTCATATGACCGTCAAGATATGTCCGCAGGCGCTCCAACTCGTCCGGCTCGCACAGCTCTTCGGCGCGGATAACTTCGTCGTGGGTCGTGGTGAAAACTTTATAGGGTGCGGGGGTGTTGGACATTTCAGGCGGGCGCTGGGACGGGTCGGGGATTTGGTCACCCTCCGTGCCTTCGCCTTCAAAATCATCGGCATCAACTATATCCGTATGGTCTTGGTCTTCGTCCAGCGCATCAGCCTGCGCCGTTTGCGCTTCGCCTTGGTCTTGTTCGTCTGGCTGGTCTTGTGCATTATTTGGGTTTTGCTCGTCTTCGCGGGCCTCGTCGTCCTCGTCGTCGCTCTGCTCTATATCGGCTAATTCCTCGCCCATATCAAATGCCCGCAACAAGTCTTGGGAAAGCTCCGAAAACGCGGCTTGATTATCTACAGATTTAGACAGCGCGGTGAGCGCATCGCCGCCCAGTTCAGAAATATAACCTCGCCACGCCTTCATCAGGCCCTTAGTGCCGTCGGGGGCTGGGCGACCTGTAAATATCTCCCGCGCCATTACCCCAACTGCTTCGGCCAGCGGCCCGTCTTTTTTTTCCAAAGCAGGATTGTGAAACC
>JAKIUV010000017.1 GCA_021647375.1 Robiginitomaculum sp. | reverse complement strand
CGGGCGGGCGTAAAGGCTGGCTACTCTCCGTCATAGACCGCACGGTCAGGGGGCCGGGCGCACGGGCTTTGGCAGCAAGGCTGTCAAGGCCCTTGGTGGATACGAGCGAGATTAACGCACGGCTGGATGCGGTCGCGTTTTTTGTCACGGACAGAACCCTCCGCACCACCGTGCGCACTAAATTAAAAAGCGCAGGCGACCCGGCGCGCGCCGCCTCAAGGCTGGTGCTAGGGCGCGGCGGTCCCAGAGACCTCATGGCCGTTGCAGCGGGCTTATTACAAGGCGAGCAGATCAATGCTGATTTCGCCCTCCAGCCCGATTTGGATATACCCCGCAATCTGATGGATGCCCTATCCGCGTTCAGCCTGGCTGGCAAACCGGAACTGGCCAAGCTTATCCGCGATATTGGCAAAGCCGTAAAGCCCGAAGCCCCTATGTTGGCGCGGGACGGTAATTTCGTCAATGCAGGCTGGCGGCCTGAACTGGATAAACTCTTGAAACTCCGCGACGACAGCCGCCGTATCATTGCCGGGCTGCAAGCAGGCTATGCCAAGAAAACCGGGGTCACGGCCCTTAAAATTAAACACAATAATGTGCTGGGCTATTTCATCGAGGTCACCCCAAAGCACGGCGACACCATGCTAGCCGGCCCGCACAAAGACGATTTTATCCACCGCCAAACTCTGGTCAGCGGTGTGCGTTTTACCACCACGGAACTGGTCGACCTAGACGCACAAATCGCCCAAGCAGCCGATAAAGCGTTGGCGCTAGAGCTGGAAATATTTGAGGCACTCCGCGCCCGCATCCACGAACAGGCCGAGCTTGTCCGCACGGCGGCAGCGGCGCTGGCCGATCTGGACGTCATGAGTGCATTAGCACAATGGGCAGAGGACGCCAAAGCCGTGCGCCCGGCCATCAATGATAGTTTGGAATTTCATATTGAAAATGGCCGTCACCCCGTTGTCGAAGCCGCACTGAAACGCGACGGCGGTCAAGGCTTCACCGCCAATGATTGTCACCTTGATGCCAGCGGCAAACAAGCGCGGCGTTTAACTCTTATCACTGGCCCCAATATGGCGGGTAAGTCCACTTATCTGCGGCAAAATGCTTTGATGTTTGTGCTGGCGCAATCTGGTAGTTTTGTACCCGCAACCAAAGCGCTTATCGGGGTGGCCGACGCGCTATTTTCCCGGGTTGGGGCGAGCGATGATCTGTCGCGGGGCCGTTCGACTTTTATGTTGGAGATGATCGAAACCGCCGCCATTCTCAACCAAGCCACCCAGCGCACATTCGTTATTTTAGACGAAATTGGGCGGGGCACCGCCACCTTTGACGGGCTTTCAATTGCATGGGCGGCGGCGGAGCATCTTTACGAAATAAATAAGTCCAGAGCCTTATTTGCAACACACTATCATGAGTTAACCGACCTGATGGAAAAACTCCCCCATGCGGGCAATGCGTGTCTGCGAGCCAAGGAGTGGACCAAAGAAGACGGAGAAATTGACCTGGTGTTCTTGCACGATGTAGCAGACGGTGCCGCCGATAAATCTTACGGCGTGCAAGTGGCCAAATTAGCAGGCTTACCCGCCGCCGCCGTAGAGCGTGCCAAAGACGTCTTGGCACGGTTGGAAGCGGACGCCGATAGCGCGGATGCACTCGGCGGCCTGCCGTTATTTTCCGCCCCCAAACCAGCCCCAAAAGCCAAACCGTCCGCCGTTGATAAAGCCGTATCAAGTTTGGACGTGGACGATTTATCACCGCGCGAAGCGTTGGATTTGCTATACGAGCTTAAAACCATTTCACAGGCAAATTAACATGACCTTGCTTGATCAACTTACGGTAATTGGGGATGACAAAGCAAAAACTCTCGCCGTGTTGAAAAAGCATCTTGCGGCCAATACCCAAAAAATCTTAAGCGCATTTGAAGCCGGAAAAGTGAGCGCTCTTGATACCGCCGCTGCGACAGCACAAGCCCACGACGAAATTCTTATTGCCCTGTTTGACCATGCCGCCAAAAATTTGTTTTCAGGTGCAGACCAGATGGTATCTCTGTGCGCTGTCGGCGGCTATGGACGCGGGGAAATGGCACCGTTCTCTGATTTGGATTTATTGTTCCTGACGTCCCCAAAATCCGACGAAAGAATCTGTGCGCAGATCACAGAATATATTCTTTATATGCTTTGGGACATGGGACTTAAAGTCGGGCACGCAACGCGCTCGCCCGCCCAATGTATAGAGCTTGGCCGCAAGGACGAAACCGTCCTCACCGCCATGTTGGATTTGCGGCTATTGGCGGGGGCAGAAGAGCCAGCGACCAAGCTTGTCGGCTTGCTGGCCAAGGAGCGTAACCGCGCCCGCAAACGTAGATATATCGCCGTCAAACTTACCGCCCGGGATAACCGTCATGAGCGCGAGGGCAATTCGCGTTATGTGATTGAGCCAAATGTCAAAGAGGGCAAAGGCGGCCTTAGGGATTTGCACGAATTATACTGGATTTCCCTGTTCATTTACGGCGGCAAAAGAAAAGAGGCGCCCGTTAACCCCCACGGCGTGACCGCCTATATGCAGCTCGGCTTGCTCAATAGAAAAGCGGCTATACGGTTCAGCGAATCTGCAGAATTCCTGTGGGCGACACGCATACATCTTCATAGGCTCGGCGGGCGGGCTACCGAAATATTAAGCTTTGACAAACAAGCTGAATTAGCCAAACGCATGGGGGCGCTTGGCTCTACGCCCGAAGAACGGGTCGGCACATTCATGCATGCTTATTTCAATACCACGCGGGAGGTTGGCGCTTTGACCCGCATTGCCTGCGCCAAATTGGAAGCCGAAAGCCAATTGCTTTTGCCTCAGGGTCTGGACAGATTTTTACCTACATCCCGGCGCGGCCTCAAAGAACCCGGATTTGTGCTAGAGCATGGGCGGCTTAATTTCACAGCGGCAGCACGGCTTAAGACGCGGCCAATTTTGACGCTGCATTTGTTCCGTATAGCGGGGGCGCGCAATCTGGATATTCACCCCAACGCCTTCCAAGCCCTGTTTGCCAATCGCCACCGCATAGACGACAGCTTTCGTCAAGACCCGGACATTGCTCAGGTGTTTTACAAAATACTGTTAGAGAGCAAAGCCCCCGCCGCGATATTACGCACTATGAACGAGGCCGGGATATTGGGTGCCTACCTGCCTGAATTTGGCGAGATTGTTGGCCGCACCCAGTTCAATATGCACCATGCCTATACGGTGGACGAACATACGATTTCTTTGGTACAATTCCTTCACGACATAGAGAGCGGCGAATGCGAGCGTGAACATCCTTTGGCCAGCAGTTTTATCAAAGACTGGAACACCCGCACACGGTTGTTGGTCTATCTGGCTTGTCTGTTTCATGATGTCGGCAAGGCCGAGGGCGACCAGTGCGAGGACGGAGCAAGACTAACCACCGAAGCGGGCTTGCGGCTCGGCTTGCCGGACGCCGATATTGAAACTATATCTTGGTTAGTGCGCAATCATCTCTCCATGAGCGAGACGGCCCAGCGCCGCGATATAACCGATGCGGACACGGTGGAAGCTTTTGCGCGCACGGTTGGCTCCTTGAAACGCCTGCAAATGCTAACGGTGCTTACGGTCGTGGATATTCGCGCCGTTGGGCCGGGTATATGGAATGATTGGAAAGGCGAGCTTTTGCGCCAGCTTTATTTTGGTGCGCGCAAAATTTTGATGGGCATGGGCACGGATGAGGATAGCGCAGAGAACGAACAGGACGAGATACTGGCGCGCTTGTCCAAAAAAGCAAAACAGAAAACCCATTTTATCCGCACCAAATTAGATCGCCCCAAAGACATCACGGAATTATGGGTGTTAACCCAAGACCGGGCGCATTTATTCGCTGATTTAGCGGGTGCCATAGCGCTTTGCGGCGCGTCCATTATTGGTGCGAAATTGCATACATCGGGTGATGGCCGCGTGTTCAACCGTTTCTATTTGCAAAACACGGAAGGGCTAGCATTTGGCCGTAAGAACGAACGAAGATTGCGGGACTTAGAAGGCAAAACCCTGTTGGCCGCCAAGGGCGACCTTGATATAAAAACCGTGTCTCCTGGCTCTACATCTAGCCGCGCCCAAGCCATCCCCGTGCATCCGCGTGTTTCCATTTTGCAAAAAGATGAACGAGAATCTATTATAGAGGTTGAAGGCCGCGACCGCCCCGGTCTGCTCCATGCTTTGGCGCTTGTCCTTGCAAGCCATAAACTCTCCGTCCGCTCCGCCCATATTGAAGTCATCGGCCCCAAAGCCATAGACGTGTTTTACGTCACCCTTACTCCGGATAGCCCGCCAGATGAAAACAGTTTGCGAACTGACCTGCTTGCTGTATTTGCAAAGCAGGAGTAAACACGTCCATGAAACTGATTAAATCCACAGCCATTATTGGCGCATTGACTTTGGTGAGCCGGGTACTGGGTTTGGTGCGCGATACTTTGTCTGCGAGTTATTTGGGCGCGGGGCCTATCAATGATGCGTTGGTTACCGCCTATAAAATACCCAATACCTTTCGCCGTATTTTCGCCGAGGGTGCCTTTAACTCCGCTTTCGTACCGCTCTATGCAAGGCGCATAGAAGAAGACGGCGAGGCGGGAGCAGACCGATTTGCCAGCCAAGCCTTTGCCGGGCTATTGTTTATAGTCGCAATTTTGGTGGTCATATTTGAGCTTACCATGCCGTGGACTTTGAACCTGTTTGGTGCAGGGTTGGGGCGCGAAGCCAATATTGATACGGGCTTTGGCGGGACTATATCCACTTACGGCTTGGCGGTTATTGGTGCGCGGCTGACCATGCCTTATCTATTATTGATTTCCTTGACGGCGATGTTTTCGGGTATCCTCAACACTCGCCACCGCTTCGCCGCCGCCGCCTTTGCGCCCGTCCTCTTGAATGTCGTCCTGATCGGGATTTTTACCGCCATGATGAAAGCCGATTGGCACCAAGCGCAATTGGTGATTTATCTGTGTATTGGTATGAGCTTCTCTGGCATTTTACAATTGTCCATGATTGTCTGGGCGTGCCGCAAGGCCGGGGTACGGATTAAACTTATGCGCCCGCGCATGACACCGGGCATGAAGCGTCTTCTCACATTAGGCATACCCGGCATGCTCGCCGCAGGTATCACCCACATTAACATTATGGTCAGCCACAACATTTCTACCATGCAAGCCAGCGGGGCTTCATGGCTCAATTACGCAGATAGACTTTATCAATTACCCCTCGGCATGATCGGGATTGCTATGGGGGTAGCCCTCTTGCCCGCCTTATCCAGACGCCTGCGCAGTGGTGACGAACAAGGTGCAAAAACATCTCTGAACCGCGCTATGGAAATCGCTGCATTTCTGACACTGCCAGCCGCCGCCGCCCTTGCCGTAATGCCAGAGTTTCTGGTCAGCGGCCTGTTTGAGCGCGGGGCATTTGACGCGGCGGACACAAAAGCCACTGGCACGGCACTGCGGATGTTTGCTATTGGCCTACCCGCATTCGTTCTAATCAAAGTTCTAACGCCCGCATTTTTTGCCCGCGAAAACACCAAAACGCCGATGTTTTACGCCGGGATTTCCGCCGTCATCAATCTTGTGTTCGGCTATATCCTGTTCCTACAAGTCGGGTTTTGGGGTCTGGCTCTGGCTACCTCCTTTGCGGGTTGGGTTAATGTATTTTTCTTAACCCGTACCTTGCTCCGCGATGAAAGCTTTGCCCCGGACAAACGCTTATTAAGCCGCCTGCCGCGCATTGCTCTCGCTAGCTTCATCATGGGCATCGCGACTTGGTGGCTAGCCGCTTATTTCACCCCCATGCTCGACGGTAGCATTATCAAAAACTATTCTCTGCTGGTTCTCGTGTCTGGACTAGGGTTTATGCTTTACGCCGTCTCTGCATTGGTGTTTAAAGCCTACGGAATTTCAGACCTGCGTAATGCGCTTAAGAAATAATGGAAACGATGATGGAAAAAGACCAAAACTATTCTGGCTCAAGCCGTGTGTTTTCAGGCATGCAACCAACGGGGGCTTTGCACCTTGGGAATTATCTGGGGGCGCTCACTAAGTTCGTAGATTTGCAAGACCAGCATGAGTGCGTGTTTTGCATAGTTGATTTGCATGCGGTGACGGTGTTTCAAGACCCGAAGCAACTTGCATCCCAAACCCGCGAAATCGCTGCCGCCTATCTAGCGGCGGGCGTTGACCCGGATAAAGCAATTATTTACCCCCAGGCCCAAGTGGCGGCGCATACAGAGCTGGCTTGGTTTTTCAATTGTGTTGCCCGTGTCGGCTGGTTGTCGCGCATGACCCAGTTTAAAGACAAAGCCGGGAAAAATTCAGAGCGGGTTTCGGTGGGGCTATATGCCTATCCCGTTTTGCAGGCCGCAGATATTTTGGCGTTCAAAGCCACCCATGTTCCGGTCGGCGAAGACCAGAAACAGCATTTGGAATTGTCCCGCGACATTGCGCAAAAGTTCAATAATGATTTCGGCGTGCCCGGATTTTTCCCCTTGCCAGAGCCTCTTATAAAAGGCTCCGGTGCGCGGATTATGTCCCTGAGGGACGGCACTAAAAAAATGTCCAAGTCCGACCCGTCTGATAATTCCCGTATTAACCTCACGGACGACGCCGACACTATCGCCAAGAAATTTCGCAAAGCCCGCACGGATGCAGGCATGGTGCCAGACAATGTGGGCGAGCTTGCAGGCCGTCCCGAGGTCAAAAACCTGGTCGGTATTTACGCGGCGCTTTCGGGCATGTCCGACCAACAAGTATTGGGCGAATATGGCGGGCAAGGTTTCGGTGCGTTCAAACCTGCGCTGGCAGACCTCGCCGTAGAGCATCTGCGGCCAATTAGCACACGCCTCAATAACTATCTTGATAATCCGGACGAAGTTGACAAAGTCCTGAGGCGCGGCGCAGAAAAAGCCGCAGAAATTTCAGCACCCATCATGGACGATGTCCGCAAAGTGATGGGCTTTTGGGGAGCATAAAATATGACTATCGGAAAAATAAGTATTGGTAAAGTTCTGGGCTATCCGGCAATTATCCTCGTCGTCTTGACCGCATTGGCTACGGCCTATTTGGTGTTTTCGGACAAGGAAACTGCGCACCCGAATATACGGGTTGAAAACGCCACTATTCGCCCACCTGCCCCTGGGCAAACCACAGCCGCCGCTTATTTCGATATTGTCAACGACGGCGGGGCGAACGAATTATTATCTGCCACCAGCCCCATAAGCCAGAAGGTCGAGCTTCACACCCATCTACACGAAGACGGCATGATGAAAATGCGCATGGTCAAATCTGTTAAAGTTTTGCCAAAGCAAACCACAAAGTTCGAGCGCGGCGGCTTACATGTGATGCTGTTTAATGCGGCAATTCCAGAAGGCGCAAAACAAATCCCAATCACGCTAACCTTCGCCCGCCCACCAGTATATGTGCCTGCGAAAACAGATGCCGAAGGCAAGAAAATAAACGTACCGCAAATTTACACGATTTCAGTTTTGGCGACGGTTGAGGGGTAGGGTACTCATTTAATACGCTCTAAAAAACCGCTCATACCCAGCGACGACTGGGTATCCAGCGAATAAAGAGCGAGCATAGCTCGCACATTCCTGATAAATACTTGGATTCCCGCTTTCGCGGGAATGAGTGGAATTCGGGGGTGTTTTTATTCCCGATAATTTGCCTCTAAGGCACCAGCGCTTTCCCCTCTTCCTTCAATTTATCAATCTCCGCAACCACCTCGCGGAAATAAATTTCGCGCTTACTGGTGTCCAAGTATTTTTGTCCGTTTTTATGAGGCGGTTTACTGGCCGCGTCTTGCAGGGTGGCTTTGCGGTAATCCAGTTCGGCAATCGCCAACATGAACAACGCGAACCTATCGGCTTCCCGCTCCAATTCCTCTGACTGTTCTTTATCAACATGGTTCAAAACAATATGGGCAAGTTCATGGGCAATGATGAGGGACAGAGCAAGGTCGTCGACTTTATTTAATAATGCGGGTGTAACGAAAATACTTTCACCGTCCGTATAAGCATTGGGGGCTTTGTCGTAATCAAGAATGAGCGGGGCTTGGCAATTGGAAATATTGCTAGACTGTTTCTCAAAAAGGAGTTTGAGTTTTTCCGATAAACCCCAATAACTCTCCGCAACAGGCCGTAGCTTTTCAGGATAGTCGTGCAGGCTATGGTAGCTTTTGCCTTTGTCTATTGCGGTGTTTTCGCACACACCCACACCCGCTATTTTGATAGGACGAGCCACCTGATACAGCCGAATTTTCATGTCTTTATAAATATCTAGCTGCTCGCGGTATGTCAGAGATGGGGGGGCGCTAGCACACCCTAACAGCAACAAACCCGCTATCAATATCACCAAATTACTTCCCATAATCAGGTTCTTTCTCATAATCAGGTTCTTTCCCTGGCAAATAATTCGGCACTAATTCTGCGCCTGCTGCCCGCTTGGCCTCTACTTCTGCGACCGCCATGCGGATTGCCAGCAACCTTCGCGGCGTCACCGGATGGGTTTTTTCGCGCACTATGCTTTTGGGATATTGAACCCCTAGTCTGCGCCAGAAGTCTTCTACCCCGTCCAGATTATAGCCCGCTCGCGCCATATAATACAGCCCGACATAATCGGCCTCGCTTTCAAACGGTCTTGTGGTGCGGGTCGCCAAGCCGGAGATTATCGTGTTCCAAACGGCTTTGGGGACGTGCCGCATGGTGTTGTGTGCCAATTCGTGCCCGACTATCAAAGCCAGTTCGTCGTCACTGACCGCAAAATCCATCATTGCGGTAGTGACAATAACCGCCCGGCCATTGGCATAGGCATTGACCGCGCCGGACATTCTCAGCACCACGGCGTAATCACAGGCCGGATCTGCGTTGAGTGAAACATTTATGTCTTTACCCGCGCGGCGAATATGTAGACTATCGGCACTCTTCAAACTTTTATCATAGGTGGAAACCGGCTTGCCCTTATCCCCGATTAAAACATCGCCGCGTTTAATACCTGCTTTGTGTGCTGCACTCCCGCGCCGCACCAATAACACGGTATGGGTATCGCCTACCGCTAACCGCCGGGCGGCGGCGTCTCGCAAATGCTTGGGGTATGATTTTTTGGTATGGGTGACGATGCCGAAATCTGCTCTAGTTTTTGTGCATAATTCTGCATTGGCCGCGAGAACAGGCGCGCTAATTTTATCGAGCCGTTCGCGCATTTTCAGGTATCTTGCGAAAGCTTCCGTCTCTTGGTTTGTGGCTTCCAATTCAAGTTGGGACGCGGACGGAACAGGCAGGCGGGTTTCAACTGTGGCGCACGCCGTCAAGACAAGCCCTACACAAAAAACCATCAGCGCCCTAAGCATCATATCCCATTTTTTCATACCCCACGGCCATCAAATACAAACCGTCCGGCGGGGCTACCGGACTACACGCGGTGCGGTCTCGGGCGGCGAGAGCATCAGCGACGCTTTGGGCGTTTAGTTTTCCCATGCCGACCTCGACCAATGTTCCAGTGATCGAGCGGATTTGGCGGTGGAGGAATGAGCGGGCTTTGGCGTGGATATGGATTTCTGCGCCTACGCGCATGACCGCCAATTCGTCCAGAGTTTTGACCGGAGATTTCGACTGGCACCGTTTATCGCGAAATGTGGTAAAATCGTGTTCTCCGAGCAAGCCGCCTGCCGCGTGGTGCATAATATCTGCATCGAGCTTAACGGGCAAACGCCAAATCCGGCCTTTATCGAAAGCCAATTTCGGGCGGCGGTCAATAATCCGGTAGAGATAAGTCCGCGAGGTCGCGTTAAAGCGGGCATGAAATTCGTCGCTCACCGCCTGCGCATCCAATATGGTTATGGGGTGGTCAGCCAGATGATAATTCAGCCCGTCGCGGACTTTGTCCTCGCGGATATTTTTGGTCAAATCCACATGAGCAACTTGGCCAAGTGCGTGGACACCGCTATCGGTACGACCCGCGCCGAACAGTGTCGGCAGTTTTCCGTCGAGGGCTTTGCAGGCTTCTTCAATAGCTTGTTGCACGCTGGCATGGGATTTTTGCCGTTGCCAGCCAAAATACGGGCCGCCGTCATATTCTATGGTCAGTTTATAGCGGGTCATGTTAATGTAGTGCCAGTTTCAACAGGCCGTCCGCGCAAATAATCCGCTGCGTCCATAGCCGATTTTCCGGCAGGCTGTAGGCATAATAAACGGAGCGCTCCAGCGCTTGTGGCTATCAATAATTCATCGTCCAGTGTGGTTCCTGGTGCGCCGCTCCCATCTTCCAATTGTGCCAAATGTATCTTGACTCGTTCATTCCCTTTGCGCCCCGGCAGTTCGCACCAAGCGCCCGGAAACGGAGACAAGCCGCGTATTTGATATTCGAGTTCATGTGCAGGCTTGCTCCAATCCAACCGCGCTTCCGCTTTGTCTATTTTGGCCGCATAAGTCGGCTCGCCCTGTTGCTCTGTGGGCACCAAGCCGCCGCGCCCCAAGGCCGCCAAAGTTTGCGGCCAAAGCCCGGCACCAATCCGCGACATACGTTCCGAGAGTGTCGCGGCGTTATCATCGTCCTGAATGGCTATAAGTTCCGACATCAAAATCGGCCCCGTATCCAACCCTACACCCATCTGCATAATCTGCGCCGCCGTTTCCGTGTCGCCCGCCATAATCGCCCGCTGCACGGGGGCAGCTCCGCGCCAACGAGGCAGTTTAGAGCCGTGTAAATTCAGGCAGCCATAGCGGGCTGCCGCCAAAGCCCGCTTCGGCAATATTTGCCCGTAAGCCACCACACAGGCCACATCTGCATTCAAATTTTCGAGCGCATCTATGACGCGCGGCTTGCGAAAGCTCTCAGGCGTCTCCACCGGAATGCCCATAATCTCTGCGAACCTATGCACCGGGCTTTTGGTCAGGGATTTACCGCGGCCCGCCCGGCGCGGCGGTTGGGTATAGACCCGCACCACATCATAGCCAGCCGCCAATATTTCAGAAAGGGACGGCACGGCAAATTCCGGTGTACCCATAAAGACAATGCGCAAACTCATTACGCGTCTTCTTTTAATTTTTCTGCCTTTTGTACTTTCTTGACGGCGCGTTTACGTTTTAGGCGCGATAGATAATCTATGAACAAGACCCCGTTTAGATGATCCATTTCGTGCTGGATACACACGGCGTATAAGCCTTCGGCCCATTCAACCACTTCCTTGCCGTTATAATCAAGATAGCGCAATTTCACCCGTATAGAACGCTCGACCTCGTCGAATACGTCGGGCACCGAGAGACAACCTTCTTCATAAGGTTTTTGTTCTTCGACCAGTTCGAGAATTTCCGGGTTGATAAAATATTGCGGATTAGGTTCCCGATCTTCTCCGTCTTCCGTATCTTCACTGTTCCCGTTTTTGGCATTAGGCTTTCCCAAGTCCATAACGATAATATTCAGCGGTACACCAACTTGCACAGCCGCCAAGCCGATGCCGGGCGCGTCGTACATGGTTTCCAGCATATCGTCCATGAGCGCCCGCGTCTCGTCCGTCACTTTGGCAACAGGTTTAGAGCGCTGTTTCAGCACGGGATTAGGCACAGTTAATATAGGTCGAATGGTCATGAACTTGATGTAGGTCGCCGCCAAGCTTTCGTCAAGCTTTCCTAAAGCCTTCCGCTAGCTTTCCTCAGGTTTTACTCTGCGAAACCAACCAACTAATTTATTGTTCATCGTAGCGCAATAGGTTCTACCCTTGGGGTAGTGAAGTAAAATTCTTTTTCTGGAGCGTTTATTTGGGGCTGTGGACAATTAGGGCGGTTTATGTTTTTCTGGTTTTGCGCTATTATTGTTGCCGGATTTTACATCAGAGTTGGCACTGTTTTCTAGTGGTATTTGTTTGTTTTGATGCGGAGGCGGTTGCGGCGCAGAGCTGTGTTTATTGGTATCCGCATAGGTGTTCTTATGGGGATACCTATGGTTAGGCGGTATATAATCATCGGTCAGTTCGTGAGGCCAAAACACTGGGGGCGTGAGGACGCGAGCCAGGCGAGGCCAAAACACCGGGGCTATTTTGTAGGACGAATCTTGCACATATTTGCTCGATACTTCCATGGCCGGCTTAAAAAACAATTCTGATAGGTTTGGCAGGGCGAATTGCTTGTCTAGTTTTTGACCTCTTGGCTTTGGAGGCTTGTTCTGAGCCTTGCTGGCTTGTTGCCAAGGTTTTGGCGCTGAAATTGCCGTGCGGGGCGCAACACCGGACAGCACGTCATATTTGTGTTGCCAGCGGTTTATTGCGGCCTCGCCGATCACAGAACGTACCCAGACCCGCCGCCGCGCACAGGCCAGAATCCACGCTCTTACGCGCAGGTTTTGGTTAAAATTATACCCTTCGCCTAGTTGCCGGATCAGCCGCCCCATCAGAAGTGCATTTTGCACCGAAGCGTCATTGGCAAACCCGTACACGTCCAGCCCAGCTATCAGCCGCCGCACCAACTCAAACAAAGACGCCAAATTCAGCAGGCCAGGCGGGCTAAGTTTATTTATTGCATACATATCAAGTTTCATAGCCCCAGCATAAACCCAGCAATGAAACCATGGATAAGTTTTCTCAAACCTTTGAAATTTACGGATGAGTACGGGAAATTTAAGGGTTATAGACAATCCAATTCAAAATTTTACTCGGAAGCTTCTCTTAACATCGGTTAAAACAAAAATTTACAAACCTTGCCGTCCCTGACCATGCATTCTTTGTGAACTGGTTTTTTCCCCGTTAGTTTTTGCATAAGACTTAAGTCAACCTCGCAAACCATTTCACATTTTTCTGCCAATTTATGAAACACGCAATTATGTGCGGTAATTTCATTAGGGGTGCTTTTATGGGCGTCATAACCCAATTCGCGCAGAATAGCCGCAAGGCTTTCTAGCGTATCAGCCGCAGGTGTTTTCCCGCGTACTGGTTTTGGCATTTTATGGGCCAGGTCTTCTGCCAATAATTTCCCCAAACCCTGCATTTGTTTTTTAAATTGCTTTTCATCGAGTGTATTCTTCAGCATTATGATCATTTTTTCCGAGAAAAGCGCATAATGGCGCGCAAAGAGTTCGCGACCCTCCCTGGAAATTTCATAGCTATAGGTCGGACGACCTCTGGACTTTTTTTGGCTGATGTCAGGCTCTACAATTTGCACATACCCACCTTGTTGCAAGTTTAATATATGCTGCCGCGCTGCCGTTTTCGTTACACCGATTTGCACAGCTATTTCGTCGATCGGCAATGCCTCAGCACTTCGCATCAGGACATGCAATAAATTTGTCTGGGTTTGGCCGACAAATGGCAATGTTGTAGACATGGGTTTCTCCTAGGGGCGCTACATAGCATAAATATCTATAATGTATATATATTATTATAAACATATTATTATGTTTATAATTGACATAATGTTCATTTCGTGCCAGTAGGCTTCAACAGTTCAAATGAAAAAAGGAAAAACAATGAAAACTTACTTGATCCCAATGCTGATGACGGCAGCAATAAGTATCTCGGCTTGTGAAACGGGCTACGGCGAAAGTGCGTCAAATAAGGCGGAAGCAAAAAAAGAAGCAAATATGGAGATCGCTCAATCCCCGGCAGACTTAAACGATCTGGAAATTGCTCATGTTGCCTACACGGCAGATAATATTGATATTCGTTATGCTAATATTGCCCTCAAGCGATCCTCCAATCCGGACATCCACGCTTTCGCCCAAACTATGATCCGTGATCATAAGGCCGTAAACGAACTTGCTTTGGCGCTTTTGGACAAACTGGGGGCTAGTGTACAGGATAACTTTCTGAGCCAAACGCTCAATAAAAACGCAGAGCCAATCATAGCCAAGCTGGAGAGCCTGAGCGGTAAAGAGTTCGACATTTATTATGCCAGCAATGAGCTTGCCTATCATAAGGCAGTCAATGATTTGGTGGAAAACTCATTTATCCCCAACATTGAGAATACCGAAGTAAAAGAATTGTTTGAAGTGGGGCTTGGGATTTTCAAAGGTCACCAAGAGCATGCGCAAATGATGGTCAATAAGCTAGGTAAATAAGGAAAGCCCATGCGTATCATCATATATTTTGCGTTGACGTTGGGCGTCACCGGGGTCGCGGCTTGCGCGCCCGGTTCCGCCGGCGCCGAACCACCTCCCGCACAACCAGTCTCTCAACAAGCGCCCGTTGAAGTTAGCGCCCATATTATCGAAATTCACAAGATGAGGTTTCAAACGAAACTGCTTAATGTTAAAATAGGCGACACCGTTACTTGGACTAACAAAGACATCGTTCCGCACACAGCCACAGCAAGTGACAAAAGCTGGGATTCTGGGCGCTTAAACAAAGGTGAAAGCTTCACCCTGACCATTACTAACCAAACCAAGCTGAATTATTTTTGTTTATACCACCGACAGATGCAAGCAAAGCTGGTTACTGGGACAACACAATAATCTCAACCAAAACAGGACAACGATATGAGTGCGCTCAAGAAACACACCTTGGATATAACCAACTTAAACTTAGCAAAACCTGATAGGCCTGAAGCAGAAGCAGCCGTGCGGACACTGTTGGCATGGGCGGGGGATGATCCGACGCGCGAAGGCTTGCTGGACACACCAAAGAGAGTGACGAAAGCCTTTGGTGAATGGTTTGGTGGCTACGGTCAGGACGCAGCCGAAATATTAAGCCGTGTATTCGCAGATGTGAGCGGTTATGATGATATGGTATTGTTGCGCTCTATTGATGTAAAGTCTCACTGCGAACACCATATGGCACCTTTCATTGGTACGGCGCACATAGCCTATTTACCTAAGGGAGGTGTTGTCGGCATATCGAAGATTGCACGGCTCGTTGATATGTATGCCAAGCGGTTACAGACCCAGGAAAATCTCACGGCGCAAATCGTCGCTGCCCTTGATACTCATCTTAAATCCCGGGGCTGTGCAATCATCATTGAAGCCGTTCACCAATGTATGACAACGCGCGGGGCGCAGCACCCAAATGTAAGTACAATAACGACAAAATTCACAGGTGAATTTACTACGGATTTATCTTTGCGAGACAAGTTTTTGGCCTTTGCACATCCTTAATATGGCAAGGATGAAATCAACCCTCCACTTGCAATCAACGCCCTAGACACTATAGATACGCCATGACGTGGATACATTATTTATTGCTGGCGCTCATTCAGGGAATAACGGAATTTTTGCCGGTTTCCAGTTCCGCCCATTTGATCTTGCCAGCCAAGGTTTTGCACTGGCCAGACCAAGGGCCACTGATTGACTTGATGGCGCATTTGGGATCATTGGGTGCGGTGATTTTGTATTACCGCACGGATGTCAAGCGGATGGTCGCGGGCGGGTTTGATTTGGTCAGTTTTAATCTGGAACGCCAATCCAGCAAGCAAGCACAATTGGCTTTGTTTGTTTTACTGGCCACGCCGCCTGCGTTAATTGTCGGTTTTACCATGAGCATGGTCGGCTTGGACGAAGCGGTACGCTCGCCCGTCATTATTGCCTGGGCGATGATCGGGTTTGGCATCATATTATGGCTGGCCGACATATGGGGCAAGCGGGTTAAAACCATCGAAAGCATGAACTGGAAGGCCGCCATGTTTATCGGCTTTGCGCAGGTGTTGGCTTTTATTCCGGGGACATCGCGCTCAGGCATAACCATGACAGCTGCGCGCGCACTTGGTTTTACCCGCTCTGAATCGGCACGGTTCTCCATGTTGATGGCCATTCCAATTATTTTGGCTGGCGGATTATATGCTTTTCTAAAATTGATGAAAGACGGTAATACAGGCGAAGGTGCGGCGAAGTTAACGGACGGGCTTATTGTCGCCGGGCTTTCATTTGTCGCCGCATATTTCGCGATAACCATCTTTATGAAGCTGATAGAGCGAATTAGCTTCTTGCCGTTTATGCTGTACCGTCTCGCATTAGGGTCGATTCTTCTATGGTGGTTATCACAGGGCGCCGGTTCATAGACTTTAAATTTTCAAATGCCCCGTTTTAACATAGAGCAGGCTGCCCTCTACGGCGCGCGGTTGGTGCCAGGCGGATTGCGCACATACCAGCTCTTTGGATAGTCGCCGCTTTCGTCGGAAAGGGTTCCGTGGTGGCGGCTGTTTTTCGTCTTCCTGCGTGCGGGCGTTATCGAAGAGCTAATCTTTCGTAGATTCGTAATTTCAAGAGCAATCGAATTAGGCGTAGCCTTTAGCGGTTTAGCTCTTGGCGCTATTTTTATTTGGAAGCGCGACCTTTTAGCGTGTATTATTGCTCATATTGGGTTTAATGTTGGTGGAGTGATAGCCTCAACCTTAGCTTGAAGGCGCCGTATTCGAGAGTTGAATATGGTTTTAATACCCGCGCCTAGCTCGAAACCCCGCTTAACCCAGCCTTTTCAAAAACACATAAAATGCGCCAGTGCCGCCGTGTCTTATATGGGCTTGGGCTATGCTGGCGATTATGTGTCTTAGGCTCGGGTCGTTGAGCCAGCCCTGTAAGCTTTGGCGCAAGATGCCTTGCAGGTTTGGGCCTTTGCCCGTGATAATCAGGACGGTGCGGTGGTTACATTCATGCGCTAAAACCAAACGACGTTTCAGGCTAGCGAATGCGGCATCGCGAGACATGTCGTGGAGGTCGATGGTGCGGTCAATTTTAACCTGACCCCTACGGGTTTTTTTATCAGCGCGTATTTGGATGTCTTGGCGGCTGTGGTGCAGGATGGGCGCAGGCGCGACGGGGAGGTGAATATGGGTCTCGGTTTTGGCACCTGGGTTGGAGCTGGTTTTAGGGACGTTCAACGGCCTGACTGTGCGCGAAATGCGCCGCCATATTTGTTGGTCAGCATCTGTGAGTTGGCGGCTTCCTTTCATACTCTGGCCATCAAGAACTCGGTAGAAATTTCAGTGCCAGCGCCGTAGGTAAAAACAGTGTCCATGTAGCCCTATGTTTCATGACGCCCGCCAAAGCACCTGCCTGGTCACCACTACCAAAATAAACATCGCCGCGTTTCTCACCTTTTATGGCACCGCCAGTGTCCTGTGCTATCAAAAGATGCCCCGTGTCTACGCCTATATAATCACCAGCCTCGGTCGGGAATTTCCCCACAACCCAAATTACCGCCCCGTAGGGAAAGCGCTTCGGATCAACCGCTAAGGAACCCATATCGGTTAGGGGAATGCCCACGGCACCCTTTGGCCCATTGCCCGCGACGATATGCTCGGTTTTAAAAAATATATAACGGGCATTTTCGGCCATTAATTGCTTTGTGCGTAAATAACCAGCCTTGGCCATCCATGCTTCAATATCGCGTTTGCCAGCCTTGTCTTTGTCAAGTTGACCGCGTTTAATCAGCAGGCGACCGATGGAAGTATAGGGGCGATTATTATGTCCATCAAAGGCGGCGCGGTAAATTGTGCCGTCCGGGAACCTAATCTGACCGGAGCCTTGCACTTGCAAGAAAAACACATCTACGGCCCGCCCATAAGCCAGAACGGTTGATGTCGTGACCGATATGTCTTTACGGGCGAGACTTTGTTTTTGTGGGTCACTAGGCCGCGCTAAAATTGGCTCGGAGAACTCAAGTGAGGCCCTTCGCCTTACAGGTAATTCCGGCGCATAATAGGCGGTGAGCAAGCCTGTATCTGCACCTATGTTGACGGGTTCAAAATGGGTTTGAAAAAACCGGATAGCAGTGTCGCGACTAACGTCTGAAGATAGTGCCAACAAAGATAATGCTGCGCTGCAAGGGGCGCGCCAATCTTTGTAACGCCCATATCTAGGATGATCATTGTCTATATATTTCTCGTCAGGTCTGTGTTTCCAAACCGCACAGGTTTTTTGCAAAGCTTTGAGGGCAGGGGTTGGATCTGCCTCTTGCCAATAGCTGAGAGCGGTAAAGGCAGGGCTGGGCGGAATAGAGCTGGTCGGATTAGGAATGCCCGGATTAGGTTGTGGCTGAACAATTGGATTTTGAACCGGAGAGGGGGTCGGCTGTACAACAATCGGATCCGGGGGCGGCGGTGTGTCCGGATCCGGCACGGCTGGCGGAGCCGTTTTAATTTCAGCTGGAACCACATCTGGTATATCAGATGGCACAGTCGTATTTGTCGTGGCGCAGGCGCTAATGCCCAACACCGCCGCAAGACATATGAGCTTATGTATCGGGCGAATGATCCGGTCCGCCTGTATTATTGTCAGTATCTGGATTATTTGTTGTGTGCGGTTCAACCCCGGACAATTTCCAATTGGGGTTTTTGTCGTTCAGTTTCCGCTCATAGCTCCACACCTCCCGAACCCGCGACAACATATCCAGATCGCCCTCAACCACTTTCCCGTCTTTATCCGTTAGCGCTGTCGCCAGTTCGGCGAAATACGCAACACGGATTGTGGCTTGCTTGCCAGATTTCTCGGCGCTGACCACTTCAGCATCAATCAGACGTGCCAAATCGGTTGTTTGTGTCAGGCCTTTTTCGGCCAAATCCTCAATCGCAGCGAAATAACGCTCTTTAACATCGTCGGTTAAAAGAGCCGCCAAAGTGTCCTTGTCGCCAGCGGCAAAAGCTTCAAGTATCATGCCGTAAGCGCCTTTGGCGCCGTCCAAAAACTGGGGGAGAGAAAAATTGGCATCCGCTGCCGCAATTTCCCCAAGCCCTTCGGCGGCGGGGCCAATAAAGCTTGGTTCTTGCTGCACAGGTCTTTCCGGCCTTTTTTTTCCGTCCGGGTGGCCGAAAAAATTGTCCAAAACATCATTGGCATCTTTACCTTGGCTTGGATCCTTTTTCGGGCGCCGCTCTGGGTTTTGCCCGACATCTTTGCCCAAAACAGAATACAGCAAACCACCAATTATAATGGTCAATATTGCGTATAATAAAATATCTGACATATGCGTAAAATTCCTTGATGAAATATCTGTGAGCGGGCTTGAATTCCCGTGCAGTAAAGTCCATGTTAACAACAACAACCAATTATTCAAATCAAACTTACACTTATTTTCCAAACTGATTTTTCACACTGAATGACAAAGGACGAAGATGGCTACTAAGAAAAAAGCAACGCCCGCTAAAAAGCCGGCTAAGAAGACAACCACTAAAGCAGTCAAAAAGCCAGTAAAGAAAGCGGCTAAAAAACCTGCGCCAAAAGCAGTAAAAAAGCCCGCTGCCAAGCCTGCAGAAAAACCGGTCGAAGCGCCACAGCCAACCCAACAAGGCAACGGTGCAGAGGCGGAGCAACAACCTATGTTAAGGATTTTGGCTCAATACACCAAAGACGCCAGTTTTGAAAATCCAAATGCGCCCGACAGTTTGCGTCAAGATCAACCTACGCCGGCTATCAGTATTAATATTGAAATTGGCCGTCAAATGCTCGACGAAAACACTGTCGAGGTCGTGTTGATGCTCGGTGCCAAGGCCGAACGCGACGGCAAGCCCGTCTTTTTGTGCGAATTAGAATATGCGGGTCTATTCGCTTTTGGCAATGTTGCCGAAGAGCATATCCAGCCAATGATTTTGATCGAGTGCCCCCGGCTTTTATTTCCGTTCGCCCGCCAGATCATGGCTGAAATGACCCAAAATGGCGGCTACCCGCCGATCTTGTTGGAGCCGCCGGATTTTGCCGCTATGTTCCGTGATGAAATGATGCGCCGCGCCCAGGAAACAGGCGAAAGCGTAACTTTTAATTAGCCGTTGCGTTGAGTGTACGTGCTAAAATCGGAGTTCTTGGCGCAGGGGGGCGTATGGGCAGTGTCCTGCGCTCCGAAATTGCCAAATGCGAAAAGGCCGAACTGGTTGCGGCCTTGGTCACGTCTGCTTCTAATCAGCTCGGCACTGATGCGGGCGGGGTAAAGTTTACTTCTGATGTGCGGGCTGCGCTCGGGATTTGTGATGTACTGATAGATTTCTCCCATCCCAAGGCCGCTATCGATGCGGCTTTGATGATGTACGAGACGTCGTGCCGGACACTTGTCACGGGCACGACAGGTTATTCTGCAACCGAGGAAGCAGCGCTGGAGAAAGCCGCGAATGCTATTACCTTGGTCAAGTCCGGCAATTTCTCTATCGGCATTTGTGTGCTGGAAAACTTGGTGCGCAAAGCCGCCGCCGCCCTGCCTAAAGACTGGGACGCAGGTATTCTCGACATCCACCATAACCAGAAAAAAGACGCCCCGTCCGGCACGGCGCTGATGTTAGGGCGTGCCTTGGAGGCGGGCGGGCAGAGCATAACCCCCGGCGAAATCGCCGCCCTGCGCCACGGCGGCGTGGTCGGCGAGCATTCCGTGTTCCTAAGCTCCAACATGGAGACCCTCACCCTGACCCACACGGCCATAGACCGCGCCGTGTTCGCCAAAGGCGCTCTAACCGCTGGGATTTGGGCAGCGGAACAGGACAATGGTTTGTACGATATGCGGGATGTTTTGGGGTTATGAGCGAGGAAACTTACACAGGTGGTTGTTTATGTGGGGCTGTGAAATATCAACTAAGCGGAACAGACAAAACCATTCACGGAATCACGGCCTGCCACTGCGGGCAGTGTCGTCGCTGGAGCGGCCATCACTGGGCATCACTAATCGGGCCTAAATCCGGATTTTCCATCACCAAAGGCGAAAACAATGTACGCTGGCATCAATCTTCCCACAAGGCAAAGCGCGGATTTTGCCAGACCTGCGGCAGCTCCTTGTTCTGGCACGGGTTTGGCTATCGGTCATTAAAAGACCAGATAGATGTTTCGGCAGGATCGCTTGATGATAGCAAGGGCAGAGCTTTAGTCCGCCATATTTTTTGCGAAAACAAAGGCGCATATTACCGCATCAAAGACGGTGTTCCCGTTTATGACAGATTTCCCGAGAGCGAAATGCTGATCAAGCGAGACGATTTAACAGGGCCGGAAATACAAGCATTGTTACGGGATCACCTTGCGGATGCTTTTGCCAATTCCCCGCCGGACAGTGTGTTTGCCCTGGACTTGTCGGCCTTACAAAAGCCCGATATAAGTTTTTGGAGTGTTTGGGGCGATGATGTGCTTTTGGGGTGTGGAGCCTTGAAGGAGCTGGACAAAACTCACGGCGAAATAAAATCCATGCGCACAACATCCGCCGCTCTTAGGCGCGGGGTTGGCAGTACCATGCTTGCTCATATTATTGAACAAGCGCAAGCGCGCGGCTATAAGCGGCTCAGTTTGGAGACTGGCAACAACCAACCCTACGCCGCCGCCCGCGCTCTTTACGAAAAATTCGGATTTGAGTATTGTGCGCCCTTTGCGGATTATGAAGAGGGAACATTTAATTTATTTATGAAGTTGAATTTATAGTATACCTTTTTAGTCAATCCGGTACTCTCGTTTATATATTAAATTTTCTGGAGGCATTATGCCCAAACCTATTATTGGCCTTTTATCAGGCAGTACCCGCAAAGCCTCTATGAACCGCAAATTGGTTGTGGCCATGGTTCATGTTTTTAAGGACGTGGGTGCGGAAGTAAACGTCATGGATTTAAGTGATTATGACATGCCGATTTATAATGGCGATTACGAAGAGGCGAACGGCGTACCAGACACGGCGAACAAATTAATCGCAGATTTGTCGGCGTGCGACGGTGTGTTTATTGCAACGCCGGAATATAATGGCTGCATGCCGCCTTTGCTGAAAAACACGATTGATTGGACAACTAGGGTTGGGCTTAGCCAGTTCTCAGGCCCCGTTTACGGCATTGGATCAGCCACACCAGGGTCGTTGTCGGGCATTATGGCGCTACGGCAATTACACTTTATTTTAAACAGGCTCGGTGCACAGGTCGTGCCTACACAATTGGGTGTCGGGCAGTACGGCACAGCATTTGACGGTGCGGGGTATTTGGCTGATGCGGGCGCTCTGTCGCGTGCAGAAAAACTGGCGGCGCAAATGTTAGCCGCTGTAAGACATAAATAATGGCCAAGAAAAAATTATCTAAAAAGAAGCTTCCGCGGCCAAAATTAACTCGCGCCAAAATAGCCGATATGTTTGCTCTGTGGAAAAAAATGGATCCGGAGCCAGAAACCGAACTTAATTATCACAATGCGTATACATTGGTTGTTGCGGTGGCTTTATCGGCGCAGGCAACGGATGTTGGGGTTAATAAAGCCACCAAGGCTTTGTTCGCAGTGGCCGACACGCCGGAGCAAATGCTGGCTATTGGCGAAGACCGCTTGCGGGATTATATCAAAACCATCGGGCTATATAAAACCAAAGCCAAAAACGTCATCGGGCTTTCGCAAAGACTGGTGGATGTGTTCGGTAGCCAAGTACCAGACAACCGCCCAGACTTGGAAAGCTTACCTGGCGTTGGTCGCAAGACGGCCAATGTTGTGCTCAATGTCGCCTTTGGTCAGCCGACCATGGCGGTGGACACCCATATATTCAGGGTCGGTAATCGCACGGGCATGGCGCCGGGTAAAAACCCGCTGGAGGTTGAATTGAATTTACTGAAGGTTATTCCTGAGCAATACGCCGTCCACGCCCATCACTGGCTCATCTTGCACGGGCGATACACCTGCAAAGCCCGCACACCCATGTGTTTTAATTGTGTAGTTTCGAATATTTGCAAGTTTAAAGATAAAACCAAAGCCGCAAATTAGGCTTACCAGCGTTCGTCGTAAATGAAAACTTCCATACTGCCACTGGTGAAATCACAGTGACGGCTGGTTTTTGTGGCGGAAGCTTTGTCCATTTCTATACCCGTCGCCTTGATTTTTTCAAAAGAATCATAAGCATTGGGCGCTAAAAAAATGAGCGTATAAAGAAACGGCTTGTCGTCGTGGCGAGCAAATTCTCCGGCGAAGAAAAAGGGGTGGGAGACTTCGGTAAAGGAAGCCTGTGCGTGTTCGCCTGCACCGCTTTCAACATGAACATAGATTTGCATGTCCGTACCTGCCGAATAAATATCACAGTCATGGCCGCTGCTCTGCCAATTTTTTTCTGTTCGCTTGCTTAAACCGAGGGCATTCTCAAAAACATCAGCAAGAGCAGCGCGACCCGGAACATCCTTTGTAGAGAAGTCATGGGCAGAAAAATGTGCTGGATTAGGCCCTACTGTCAATTTTGCCTCGGGCTTAAACCCGCCGCGCTCAAAGATAAGTGCGTCGCGCATCAAGCCCGGTGCGCCTTTGTAATATTGGCGCACGAACAGTCCAACCACAATAACGCCAAATGCAATAACCGACATAAAAATACTAAACTGCCAGACCAGAACCGGGTCAGATAACACTTCCAACCGCCCGCGAAATTGCGGCATTTTGGACACTTCGTTGAGATTGTCGCGCCACACCCTATAGAGCAAAAACTGGATGAGTGCAAAAGCAGGTACAGATAAAGCGATAAGTGTCGCGAGCCCCAGTGCCGTCAATTTCCAGCCGCGCGGCGCATTGATCTTTGTGTATGCGCGCACAAAAGCGGCTTTGTTCAGGCGCAAGTCCTGCATGTTTTCAGAAACCTGATAATCCCATTCCTGCTCGGCTTCGTGCACAAGGTTTTTTGACAAAATCCAAGCCCGAAGGCCGATTAGTGCTGCCACACTCGCAACAACCACCAGCCCCCAAAAGAACGGTATTTCATTCCAGAATTTATACATATTAGCCTTGTTAACTTATAACGAAATCGTTTTCTAATTCACCTAAGCGGACAAATCTAGCCCGTATATGAAAAAACCCGCACTTGTTACCAAGTGCGGGTTTCGTGTTTTTTATTATTGAAAGGACTTAGTCTTTCGGATCTTTCATTGCCGCACCAAGGATATCGCCGAGAGAGGCGCCTGCATTGGAAGAGCCGTATTGCGCTACAGCCTCTTTTTCGGTTGCGATTTCCAGAGCTTTAATCGACAGGGTGACCTGACCAGTACGTTTGTCGGTTCTGATAACCCGTGCGTCGACTTTGTCGCCAACAGCAAAGCGTTCCGGGCGTTGCTCGGAGTGTTCACGGGACAAATCGTTCTTGCGAATAAAGGCTTTGGTCTCTGCGCCTTCTTCGCCGAACAAGACTTCGATACCGCCACGGTTTACTTCGGTCACGGTACAAGTAACGGTTTTGCCTTTAGATGCAGAAGATTTGCCGCCAGGGCCAGTACCTGTGTCTTTGGTGAGTTGTTTGATACCGAGGCTGATGCGTTCTTTGTCAATATCAACTTCGAGAATTTTTGCCTCGACCATATCCCCTTTGGAGTATGTCGCCAAAGCGTCCTCGCCAGATTGATCCCAAGATAAATCAGACAAATGCGCCATGCCGTCAATCTCGTTGTCCAGACCAATAAACAGGCCGAACTCTGTGATAGAACGAACTTCACCGTTGATGACTGTGCCAACAGGGTAGCGCTCAGAGAAGCTATCCCAAGGATTGCCAAGCAGTTGTTTCATGCCGAGAGAGATGCGGCGTTTTTCTTGGTCAACTTCAAGCACAACCACTTCAACCTCTTGTGAGGTCGAGACGATTTTACCTGGATGGATGTTTTTCTTGGTCCAGCTCATTTCGGAAACATGGACAAGGCCTTCAACGCCGTCTTCTAGCTCAACGAATGCGCCGTAGTCTGCGATATTGGAGATTTTACCGGTAAGCTTGGTGCCTTCAGGATAGCGAGATACTGCGGACATCCATGGGTCTTCGCTCAACTGCTTGATACCAAGGCTGATGCGCTGAGTTTCTGGATTGATGCGGATAAGTTTGACTTTAATGGTATCGCCAACACTCAATATCTGACTTGGGTGGCTGATGCGGCTCCACGACATGTCGGTAACATGCAATAGACCGTCAATGCCGCCGAGGTCAACGAATGCACCGTAATCGGTGATGTTCTTGACAATACCTTCGCGCTCTTCGCCCTCTTTGAGGTTCTCGATAAGCTCGGCGCGTTGTTCTGCGCGGCTTTCTTCAAGGATGGCGCGGCGCGAAACAACGATATTGTTGCGTGGGCGATCCATTTTGAGGATCATGAAAGGCTGTACTTCGTTCATCAAAGGCGTGATGTCGCGCACGGGACGAATATCAACTTGTGAGCCGGGCAAGAACGCATTGACGCCGCCGAGATCAACCGTAAAGCCGCCTTTAACGCGGCCAACAATAGCGCCCTTAACAGGGTTTTTAGCCTCGCACTCTTTGACCAACTTGATCCAAGCCTCTTCGCGCCGCGCTTTGTCGCGAGAAAGTACGGCGTCGCCAAGGGCATTTTCGATGCGCTCAAGGAAGATTTCAACTTTGTCGCCAACTTTAACAACGTCGTCGTTACCAGGTTCGTAAAATTCACGTAGGGGAATGCGGCCTTCTGTTTTCAGGCCAATATCGACAATAACAATGTCTTTTTCAACGCCGGTAATTGTACCAGTAACAACGCCGCCTTCTTTCATATTGTTGGTCTCTAGGGAGGCCTCTAACATGGCTGCGAAATCATCTGTTGTCGGATTTAGGGATTCTTGAGCTGTGCTCATAATATTCTCAATATAGTTTCTGCCAATCGGTGGAAATTTTTCGCTACCAACGGTCTAGCCCAGCCAATCTGGGCGTTACAAATGTTCAAAAAGCTTATTTTTGCGACAAAATGGTCTCTGCCAATGCCTTTGCTCGCTCGAACGCCGCGTCTATAGACAAGTTTGTCGTATCAAGCAAGTGCGCATTTACAGCAGGCTTGAGAGGTGCCTCTGTACGGTTTTGGTCGCGGTGGTCGCGTTCTTTCAAATCAGCCGCCACGTTCGCTAAAGTAATGTCCTCCCCGTAGGACAAAAGTTCCTTATAACGACGTTCAGCCCGGACTTCCGGTTTGGCGTCTATATATAATTTTACATCTGCATCCGGACAGATAATCGTGCCAATATCGCGGCCGTCCAGTACCGCGCCCATAAAGCCCTTGCCGGGATGCGCCGCAAAATTTCTCTGGAAATTATAGAGTGCCGCGCGGACTTCTGCGTGAACGGCAACTTTGGAAGCTGCGGCTCCGACGGCTCCGCTTTTAAGCACCGGATTATCCAGCTCTTTGGGTTTTATTATTGTCGCCAATTTAGCCAATGTTTTGGTATCATCAAAATTGGCCTTAGCTTCTAAAGCGCGAGCGCCGACGGCTCTGTATAATTTTCCCGTGTCAAGATAGGCATAGCCAAAATATGTCGCCAGCCTCTTTGCCAGCGTGCCTTTGCCTGACGCGAATGTACCGTCTATTGCAATGACTTTACTCATGATATGTCTAAGGAGGCGCCAATTTCGGCCATCAGGTCAAAAAACCGTGGAAAGCTTGTGGCGATCATGCTGGCGTCATCAATGCGGACAGGTTTTTCACTGGCGAGGCCGAGGATAAGCGCGCTCATGGCCATACGATGATCGTGGCGGGTTTTTACCTTGGCACCGCCAGGTATATGGCCACCCGTGACGGACAGGGTATCGCCGTCTATCGTGGCGTCAACACCGTTGGCGCGCAACATTTTTTGGGTGCCGGTTAAGCGATCGCTTTCCTTAACGCGCAATTCTCCGAGACCGCGCATCACCGTTGTGCCGCGCGCTGTGGCGGCAATGACCGCTAACACAGGATATTCGTCGACCATGGACGGCACCCGATCAGACATAACGGTAATCCCGCGAAGCTTGGAATGTTTAACGTGTAAATCGGCTATGGTTTCCCCACCCGAACGGCGGTAATTATCAGCCCGTAAGAATGCGCCCATTTCGTTTAATACTTCAAATAGGCCAGAGCGCGCATCATTCATCATTACGTTTTCAACAATTATATCCGAGCCGGGAACCATCAGAGCCGCCGCAATAAGAAAGGCTGCCGAAGACGGGTCGCCCGGCACTTTGACCTTGGTCGCCTTTAACGCTACGGGGCCATCAATGGTAATGATCTGGCCTTGCTCTCTTGGCTTGCGGACAATGTTAACTCCGAATGCTTTCAGCATATTTTCCGTATGATCGCGAGTCAGGCTGCGCTCGTGGAGTTCTGTTGTGCCCTCTGTATTAAGTCCGGCGAGCAAGACTGCGGATTTGACCTGCGCAGAAGCATGGGGCGGGGTGTAACTTATAGCAACAAGCTTGCCGCCCTTTGTCTGCGCAAGCGGTAATTTGTCAGTCTTGGTGTCAAATTCAGCCCCCATGTCGCGCAGAGGCGTGAGAACCCGCCCCATGGGTCTGGAAGACAGGCTGGCATCACCTGTATAGGAAACTTTAATATTATATCCGGCTGCTGCGCCCATAATTAGCCTTGCACCCGTACCCGCATTGCCAAAATCTACAGGCGTTTTTGGTGTGCGCCAACCTCGCTCCCCGCGTCCGGTCACTTGCCAGCGCCCGTCTCCTAGCCGCTTCACCTTCGCACCAAATGCCCGCATAGCATCTGCCGTTCGCAAAATATCGTCGCCCTCTAATAGCCCGGTGATTTCTGTAGTGCCTTCGGCGAGCGCCCCCAATATCAAAGCCCTATGGGAAATTGACTTATCGCCAGGCGTCTGTACCCGCCCGCTTAGGGGCGTGTTTGGTTTTTTGGATTTAGCTGATGCGTTCATGTGTTTGTTTTAAGTTATTTTGGGCAATACCAGTTGACTTGCAAAATACAAACGCTAATCAAGCGCTTATACGGCGAAGTGAACTATGTACAACCGTCAGGTAATAGTTCAAGTGTCGATTATAGACTTGAATAAATATTAATACAGGACGTTAACGTGGCAAAAAAGAATGCGAAACCGGATTTGGGCGAAAAACAACTCTGCCCCGAGTGCGAAAAGAAATTTTATGACCTAACCAAACGTCCTGCGGTCTGCCCCTATTGTGCAGCCAGCTTTGATCCGGCAGAAATTGTCGCCGTTGCGGTCGCTGCGACAAAGCCTGCGAAAGAAAGCCCTAAAAAAGACGATGGAGATGTTGAAGACGACGAGGTTGATGTAGAAGATATAGACGAAGAAGACATTGACGAAGAAGACATTGACCAAGACGAGGCGGCAGCCAAAGAGCTGGAACTAGACGGTGATGCCAGCTTTGGCGGCTCCGGCGGGGAGGACGGCGACGATGACCCAGGGAATGATACGCCGGACATGGATGGATTTTCGACCAATGACGATGATGAAGACGGTGTTGCGGATGATGACGACGAAGATCAAGATATTCTGCCACCAACTTCCAATGACGAGGATGGTGATGATAGCGAAGAAGAAAACGAAGACTAGAATACTAAAATACTAAATTAGGATTACGGTTTGATTTAAAGGCTTGATTTTAAATCAGGCAAACCATACATCTACCCAACCTCCGACCGTAAGGTGAAATGGGGGTTCAATGGGGCCTTAGCTCAGCTGGTAGAGCGCTTCGCTGGCAGCGAAGAGGTCAGGGGTTCGACTCCCCTAGGCTCCACCACCCAACCATTATAGCTTTTGGTGAGCCAAACGGTTCATAATTAGCGCTTCCCAGGCAGAACACCTGACTTCAACCATAAACTGAAGCACATCTAAATCACTGATAATAAAGGAAAAAGTCTGGAGCGGGCGATGAGATTCGAACTCACGACCCCAACCTTGGCAAGGTTGTGCTCTACCACTGAGCTACGCCCGCTCAAAGACGTGTGGACAGACCCGTTTAAACTTCGGAGCCTGTCGAGACGGGGTATATGGCAAAAACTTAGGAGGGGCGCAAGCGTTTGTTTGCGTTTTTATGATATTTTGTTGCCCGCCCCGCTGGCTTTGACTATCAGTTATTTGAACTAAAAAGGATGCTGAACAATGTCTGATATTCGCCGACCATTATTTGATCTGCTGGACAAGCTGGGTATTGAGTTCACCACCTATGAACACGAGGCCATATTTACCGTAGAACAAGGTGCGGACATAAAAGCGCCTCTGCCGGGCGGTCATACGAAAAACTTGTTTCTTAAGGACAAGTCCGGCACTCTGTTTTTGGTTTGTGCCCTTGGGGACACCGAAATCCCGGTGAACCAATTGCATAAGCAACTTGGGTGCAAGCGGTTGTCTTTTGGTAAGCCGGATTTAATGGAAGAAGTTTTGGGCGTAACGCCGGGGTCAGTGACATTTTTCGCGGTTATGAATGACACAGAAAATCGTGTCCGCTTAGTGCTGGATAAAGCTATGTTTGATCATAATTTGATCAATTTTCACCCGCTTGAAAATACCGCAACCACCGCCTTTGCAACCCGTGATTTGCAAGTGTTCGCCACTGCTACAGGTCACGACCCTGTTATTTTGGATTTTGGGGCTATTTGAACGCTTGCAATTTTGCTCGTACTGCCCACATTAGAAGTCAGAGAATAAAGGATAAGTTTATGGACAATGAAAATGTAGTCGACGGCACGGACGCTAACTTTATTGCCGACGTTGTGGAGCCATCATCGAATGTGCCAGTGCTGGTAGATTTTTGGGCGCCTTGGTGTGGGCCTTGTAAAACGCTTAAGCCGATATTGGAACGGCTTGTGGCTGAACAGGGCGGCAAGGTGAAATTGGTCAAGGTCAATACGGATGAGCATCAGGGCATTGCCGGGCAATTGCGCGTGCGCGGCATTCCTGCGGTGTTTGCCTTCAAAGACGGCAAGCCCGTTGATGCCTTTACAGGCGCTCTACCCGAAAGCAAAGTTACCGAATTTATAGAGAAACAAAAAGCGCTATTTGCGTAAAGGAAATTTACTATGGACATCGCAGCAGAAGACCAGGTGGACTATATCGTTCACGCCGACACAGATAGCTTTATTGACGAGGTGATCGAGGCGTCAAAAACCATGCCGGTTATTGTCGATTTTTGGGCGCCTTGGTGTGGCCCGTGTCGGCAATTGACGCCAGCACTTGAGAAAGTGGTCAAGGCTGAAGGCGGCAAAGTTAAACTGGTCATGGTCAATATTGACGACAACCAAGGAATCGCCCAGCAACTCCGGGTGCAGTCCGTACCGACAGTATATGCCTTCAGAGACGGTCAGCCCATTGACGGGTTTATGGGTGCGCAGCCCGAGAGCGAACTGAAGAAGTTTATCGGTAAATTGACAGGTGATACCGATGTGGTGGCCGAAGCGGCTATCTTAGTGGAGCGAGCGCAAGAAAGCTTGGCGGCGGGCGATATTGGTGGCGCGGCGCAAGATTTTGCGGGCGCCTTGCAAATGAACCCCGAAGATGCGGTTGCATTGGCGGGCTTGGCGCGCATTTCTCTGGATAGCGGCGACGCGGATACGGCACAGGCCATGCTCGACAGCGCGCCCGACAGCATAAAAGACCACGCCGATATTACCAGTGTGCGAGCGGCGCTATCACTGTTAGGCGCTGATACGAAGGACGACGCACCCGAAGCTGATAATGCTAATGCAAAATTATTGGCCAATGTCGAAGCCAATCCTGATGATTTAGATATGCGCTTAGAGCTGGCTAAAGCTTTGGCGGCCAGCGGCGATAATGCTGGTGCGGTGGGTCATCTGCTCGCGTCTATTGCTAAAAACCGCGCCCACGACGACGAGGCGGCGCGTAAGTTTTTACTGACTATTTTCGAAGCCGAAGGTGTCGAATCCGATATAGCCGTAGAGGGTCGCAAGCAACTCGCATCAATACTGTTCGCATAAATTATGGGCACCCATCTCAAAGCTTTGGCATCGCGCGCCAACCCCAAGCAAGTGGCTTTGTTTCCCTTGTCGGGGACGGTGTTATTGCCGGGCTGTGATTTGCCCCTGAATATATTTGAGCCGCGTTACCTCAACATGGTCGATGATGCTCTCAAATCAGAGCGGCTTATCGGTATGGTGCAAACATTAGAAGACGGTATGTTGACCAAGGTCGGCGGGCTTGGCCGCATCATTCAATTCGCCGAGATGGAAGACGGGCGCTATATGGTCGTCTTGCGCGGTCTGAAACGGTTTCATTTAGGTAAGCACGTCAAATCAGAGGCACCTTACGCCGTGGCTAATATCAGCTATAAGGGTTTTGAGGACGACGTGGATATTCATGAAGACAACGATACGCCCGAAGCTTTTTCTGCCAGCAAAGGCGAGCGCGGGGCGCTGACCATGGCCATGAAATCTTACGCCAAAACATTGGGTGTGCAGCTCGATTGGGATAATCTCAAACAAATCCCCTTAGATAAATTGGTCGACCAAGCTGCCATGATTAGCCCGTTCGGCCCAGAGGATAAACAATCCTTGCTAGAGGCCAAAACCCACGAAGACAGACGCCGCTTGCTCATTGGCCTGATGCATTTATACTCTGATGCACCATACGGTGACACCCCAGACGGAGGCGGTACACTTCAATAATAGCCCAAAAACAGGAACGAGCCATGAGCAAGAAAACCAAAGCAGAAAACACCCCTGATACAAACGCAATCGACCCGCGCCTGCTGGAGATCCTCATTTGCCCAGTCACTGGCGGGCCGCTGGACTATGACAAAAAAACCAATGAACTGATCTCCAAAAAAGCCGGACTAGCCTATGCCGTTCGCGAAGGTGTTCCGATCATGCTGGCGGACGAAGCGCGGGAATTAGAGTAAGTGAAGTCCTTGAAACATGCAGTCTTGAAACATGCAGTAATGTTTCTTTTGGCGGGTATAGCCATATCGGCTTGTTCCACGACAGGTTCGGATAGTGCCGCACTGCCCAATGGCTGCACACAAAAATATAGTCAAATATATCAACCACCAATAACCCTCGGTGGTGCAGGGCGCGTCATTAGCATACCCAGCGGATATGATTGCCCAAAACCAACGGTGAGAGATAGCGCGCAAACGCCGCCAAATGACAATGATTTGGACAAGGCCTATATGCGGGACATTAAATTCACAAGCCTACCTGCCGGCGCCTTCGCCACTGTATTTGAGGGTCACGGCTTACGCTCATTTGTTGATCACACCAATAAACCACTAGGCGGCTGTATTACGCCGTGTACGATGAGAGTAGATGCCCGCAAGCCTTTATTTGCGATTGGCGAATTGGCGAAAGGCAAGGGTGAAATACTTCCAATAGCGATCCACCCGTTGGAGAAAAAAGGTATAGAGGTTTACTTTAGCCGCGCCCAGCCGATTACGGTAACACTGTCTGCCCTAAGCGCCGGAGAGCTGACGCCCGAGACAGAATTTGCAGCGCGTGATAAAGATGCACAGCCCTTGGTACGGGTGACGCCAATCATGCCTTTTTCGGTAAAAACGGGCGGTAGTTGCAATCTTGTATTTGATGTTAGCAAACAAGGTGTTCCGACCAATATTCGCACCACATCTTGTGACCATTATGTATTTTCTCCGCCGAGCATCACGTCCGTCGCCAAATGGCAATATGCTCCCGCGCTCAAAAATGGTGTGCCCGTTATGCGTAAAGGTGTGGAGACGAAAGTGACATTTATATTGATTGATAAGAACGGCAAAAAAATTACGTAGATTGTCTGGTGGCCCAATTCAGTGCATCTTCTAATCTGTCATCACCCCAGAATAATTCTTCGCCGACGATAAAACTTGGCGCGCCGAAAATGTTGAGTTTGGTGGCGCTTTCGGTTTGTGCGCGGAGTTTTAATTTGGTGTCTGGTTGGTTTGCCTGCGCCATTATGTTTGGGGGTGCGCCCGCTTGTAAGGCAAGTTTTTCCAAGAGAGTTTTGTCGGCAATATTTTTGCTGTCTATCCATTCGGCGCGGCAGACGCTGCGGCAAAAATCCTTGCCCCAATTCTGCTCTAGGCCTAGGATAGCTATACGGGCAGCGGTGACGGTGAATTGGGGGAAGTCGTCCATTTTATCTGGCGGCGGGCGGTTAAATTCAATGCCGAGGGCTGCACTACGCCTTTCCATGTCCCGCCACATATATTTTTCTTTGAGCGGATAGACCCGAAACGGTGACGTATCCCAACCGTGAGCCTTGAACGCTGGACCCAGCAAGAACGGACGCCATGTCACCGAAACGCCGCGCTTTTTGGCTTCGCCGTCAACACGCATAACACTGAGATAAGAATAGCTAGAGGCAAATTCGAACCAAAACTCTATTGGTGTAGGCATGTTAAAGACCTAACTTAGTTTTATTATCCGCCGTCCAGCCGACCAAGACTTCCGCGCCTGTTTCCACCACCGGGCGTTTTATCAAGGTTGGGTGCGCTGCCATCAACGCCACCGCTTTGGCTTGGTCTACATCCTCTTTATCGTTCGCGTCCAGATTTCGCCATGTGGTCGAGCGGGTGTTGAGGAGCTTTTTCCAGTCGGTTTTGTTTATCCATTCCCGTAATTTATCGGCGCTTACGCCGTCGGCGCGCACGTCTATGACATCAAATTCCATGCCCGCAGAGCGTAGCTCTTTTTGCGCTTTGCGGCAGGTATCGCAGGTTTTTAAACCGTAGAATTTCATGTGTAGGCTTCCCCTCTTAACAATGGTGGCAGGTCACCGACTTGGCCGCTGGCTTCTTTCATAAAGAATTGCCGCACGGGGGGTAATTTGTCGACCACGGAAAGGCCAATGCGGCGGGCATGTTTTAGCGGGCCAATATTGTTGGAGAATAATTTGTTGAAAACATCACACGCATGGGTCAGAGCCGTATTGTCAAATTTGCGCCAGCTCTCGAATTGCGCCAAGGTAAATTCGCCGCCGAGGTCGCGGCCTTCGGCTCTAGCTTGTACCAATATTTCCGCCAAAGCCGCCGCGTCGCGCAAGCCCATATTAAAGCCTTGCCCGGCGATAGGGTGAATGGCGTGAGCGGCATCCCCGACCAGAACCAGTCTGTCGCCCACATATGTTTTGGCGTGTTGGAAGCTAAGCGGATAACACCAACGCGGTGCCACAGGTTTAACCCAGCCGAGGAAATCTCCAAAACGTCTGGCCAACTCCGCCGCAAATTGGTCGTCGTCCAGCGCCATAGCCGCATCTGCCGCACGGGGTGTTTCTGTCCAGACTATGCTGGCACGATTGCCCGTAAGCGGCAAAATGGCGAACGGCCCGGCGGGCAAGAAAAGTTCGTGGGCAATGCCGTTATGTGGCAATTCATGTTCGACCGTGGTGACAATGGCTTTTTGGTTGCACGGCCAGGCGGTGACGCCGATTTTGGCGTGTTGGCGCACGAAAGAATTGCGGCCATCTGCTGCCACTAAAAGAGCCGCGCTTAAAGTCTTACCATCATCAAATGTAATCGTGGTTTTGTCGTCGCTAGCCTCAATATCACTGACCTGCGCCGGGGCTATCCATGTAATCCCGTCTTGTTTCTTGGTCTGGGTGTGTAAAGCGTGGCGCATACGGCGGTTCTCCACCATATAACCCAGCGGTTCGCCGTCATTGGCTTCGGATATTTGTGCGCTGTCGAAAAACAGATTGAGCGGCGACGGGGCTTGCCCCGCTTGTCCGTCGCTAACCAAAATCTGGTTAATCGGCCCGGCGTGGGTGTCCTCACCCTCCACCAAAGCGTCCGCAACCCCAAGCGCCCGCATCATGCGAAAGCTGGCCGTGGCAATAGCGGACGCCCGCCCGTCATGGCTGTCTGCCAATTGCTCGGAGGGTTCGCTAATATCAATAACGCCAAGACTAAACCCGGCTTGGGCGCAAGCTAGCGCCACGGTCAAACCAACCAGCCCGCCGCCGACAATAAGAATATCAAAATCTGTTGTTGTTTTTTTCATGGTCAACAGTCTATCATAAAATTACGTCCCTCCAAGCTCATTCGTAAGGTTCCGTAAGGTTCAGAACAATCGCCGCACTTGTGTTCATGAAGCGGATTCTATTGCTTGCTCCTTGGGGCAAAGCCCTATAGAGCGACTTCAAATTAACAAGTTAAGATATTTATGCCCGATAAGAACAAAACCACATTTGCAGATACAGGTCTGTCCTCTCCGATTTTGAAAAAATTGGAGCGGCAAGGCTATGAACATCCGACCCCTATCCAGGCAGGCGCCATTCCGCCAATTTTGGCAGGCAAGGATGTTGTTGGCTTGGCGCAAACAGGTACGGGCAAAACTGCCGCCTTTACCCTGCCGCTTTTGCAGCGGGTTGGTGCTGCCTTAGAAAAAGACAGTGGCCACGAGAATATCACACGCGCCATCCGCGTGCTTGTCCTGACCCCGACCCGAGAGCTGGCGGTGCAAATTGACAAAGCTGTGCGCAATTACGGCGAGAACCTAACCACGCGCTCGACTTGTGTGGTGGGCGGCGTCAACCTTAAGCGCCAAATAAAACCGCTCAAACAGGGCGTGGATATATTGGTGGCGACACCGGGGCGGCTCGAAGATTTGCTGGGGCAGAAAATTATCACGCTGGACTGGATAGAGACTGTAGTGCTGGACGAAGCCGACCAAATGCTCGACATTGGTTTCATGCCCGCAATAAAACGGATATTGGCGCTGACGCCCAAAGACCGCCAGACGCTTTTGTTTTCCGCCACCATGCCCAAGCAAATTCGCCAGCTTTCCAATCAATACATGAAAAAGCCGGTGGAAATATCTGTCTCGCCGGAATCAAAAACCGCAGACAATGTTTCCCAAAGTGTGATGTTTATCGCCCAACCGGACAAGACCAAAGCTGCGATTTCTTTGTTGCAGACCTATAAGGGCAAACGGGTGATTTTGTTTTCACGCACCAAGCGAGGCTGCGACCGTATTGCGAAGCGCTTGAACGGAAACGACCTCAGCGCCCAAGCCATTCACGGCAACCGCTCGCAAAACCAGCGCACACGGACATTGGAATCCTTTCGCAACGGCGATGTGGATATATTGGTAGCCACTGATGTAGCGGCGCGGGGCATTGATATTCCGGGCGTGGAATTAGTGCTTAATTTCGATCTGCCGCAAGTGGCCGAAGCTTATGTCCACCGCATTGGCCGCACGGGCCGTGCCGGTAAATCCGGTACAGCCATCGCCTTTTGCAATCCGGACGAAAATTCTTTACTCCGCGATATAGAGCGTATTATTAAAATACGCATTCCCCTACGCGCGGGCGACGGCAAAGTTGAGGCCGAGCCGGAATGGGATCCCAATAAAAACCCGAATGCAGAGCGCACATTCAACCATGTAAACCCCCGTGAAACCGAAGACTATGTGCCCGATAGCCATCAAGGGAAAAAGCAAAACCAAAGCCAAAATCAGGGTCATGGTGAAAAACGCAAGGCGCAACCAAAAGACCCGAACTTTCAAAAACGCCGCAAAAAACGTCGTTCAAAAAACAAGGGCGGCGCTGGCGCGGAGCAATCCTCCGCATCTCAGCAATCCAAAGGCTCCGGCACAAACAAGCCCGCGCCAACACCAAACAAACTCAAAAAAACCCGCCGCAACCGCCCCGGATCCCGCGCCAGAAAACGCCACAGAGCGGAGCGGGGTGAGTAGAGCGGTTTACCCTACTCCCCGCCCTTATAAACCACGCCGTTTTTCATGACGAAATCTACGTCGTAAAGCTCTTCTATATTGGTGAGGGGATTGCCGTCTACGGCTATGATGTCGGCGAATTTTCCGGGCTGTATTGAGCCTATGGTTTTGCCCATTTCCAGATGTTTGGCCGCTGTCATTGTTGCGGCTTTGATGGCGTCCATTTCGCTCATACCGGCCTCCACCATATAGCCAAATTCGCGGGCATTATCGCCGTGTTTGGACACGCCAGTATCTGTGCCAAATGCAATAGTGACGCCGTTTGTATAGGCTATGCTGAGCATTTCCTTCATCTGCGGCCCGACCTTAAGCGCCTTGGCTTTGGATGCGGGCGGCAACCAATTTTTGTTTTCGGCCCAATCGACAACGGTCATGCCCGCCAGAACCGTGGGCACCAAAACCGCATCATGTTTTTTAAACAATTTCGCGGTGCCTATATTGAGATATGTACCGTGTTCGATGGACTTTACACCAGCCTTGAGGGCGCTATCTATCCCGGATTTTCCGTGGGCGTGGGCTGTGACCTTGCGCCCCATTTTGGCAGCCGTTTGTACGATAGCTTCCAACTCGTCGTCGAAAAACTGCTGTTCTGTGCCTGCTGCCGTATTGGACAGCACGCCGCCTGTGGCGGTGATTTTCACTACATCCGCGCCCGCTTTAATTGCGGCGCGGGTGGCGCGGCGGCAGTCAGAGGGGCCGTCGCATATGGTTGGGCTGTGGAACAAGTCGAGTATATCTTGGCGGTAGCCGTGGGTGTCGCCGTGACCGCCTGTGGGCGATACCGCGCGGCCTGCGGCGCGAATGCGCGGGCCGGAAACCGTGCCTTTATTAATAGCATCGCGCAGAGCAAAAACTTCTTCGGGACCGCCTACATCCTGCACAGCGGTAAAGCCAGCCAGCAGAGTTTTGTTGGCATTGCTCCACGCATCATAAGCAATATCACCAGGGCGTGTGGTCACTCGGTCAAGGCGGAGATGGGGGGTAAACTCCATGGACAAAGTCACATGGCTATAAATCAATACGGGCAGG
>JAKIUV010000118.1 GCA_021647375.1 Robiginitomaculum sp. | reverse complement strand
GCCAGTATTGCGGTTTCTGATGATGTGGCTACCGGACGAATTCAAGCCCAATGGTCAAGATAAGGCCAAGCAAACACGGGACAAAAGGCGGGGCGAATAAGAGCCGCTCTCCCTAACGGGAGGGCGGATTTTTTATTGGACTAGGCCGTGGTAACCATTTGGGGTCACTTTGATGATTGAGATTTGTTTCCCGGCTAGGTCGAAGACTATACTGACTGGGGATTTTGTTTTCACTTTATAGCACACCCCACGGACGGGATTTGCTCGCCTGGCCCTACGCTCGTTTCGGCCACCTGTTTCAGCCATGGAAAAACAGCTCATGAATTATTCAGAGGTGCCTTAGCCCATCGCCCCATTGATAACCCTATTGGCGGCGTCTCTTATGGCTTTGATGTTGGCGGCGTAAACATCCTCACTCTGCGCGCCTTTTCCGAATACTGCCGAGCCTGCGACCAACACATCTGCGCCTGCTTCGGCGACAAGTGGTGCCGTGCTTGGCTTGATACCGCCATCGACTTCTATCAAAATATCGCGACCGCCGAACATTGTCTTGAGGTCGCGGATTTTTTGGATTTGTGAATGCAAAAAGCTTTGCCCGCCAAACCCTGGATTGACCGACATGACGATGACAAGGTCGAGCCTGTCCAATACATTTTCAATCACATTAATCGGTGTAGACGGGTTAAGCGCCACACCCGCTTTTACACCAAGGCCAGCAATGACTTGTAATGTCCGGTCAAGATGCGGGTGGGCTTCGGGATGCACAGAGATATAATCTGCACCCGCTTTTGCAAATGCGCCCAACAGCGCATCAGCTGGTTCTATCATCAAATGCACATCCATCACCGTCTTAATATGCGGCCTTATCCATTTACAAACATCCGGCCCAATGGTCAGGTTCGGCACATAATGATTGTCCATCACATCCACATGCACCCAGTCGCATCCGGCACTTTCGATAGCCCGTATTTCATTACCGAGCTGGGCAAAGTCTGCGGATAATATGGACGGTGATATTTTAATGGACGCATTTTTATTAGACATCGGGGGTCTCCCTCTTTTCTTTAAGAAACGCCGAGCTTGTCTCTCCAACCCGGGTAGATTTCATCCGCATCAGCTTGGAATGTCTCGAACGCCCTTGCAAGTTCTTTATGCTCGCATAGGCGTTTCTGGTCGCCCGGTAATTTTCAACCACAACAAGGACAGTGTCGCCAGTAAGGAAATTGGAATTAAAACCATGGCAATCCCGTTCCAACCAAACATGTTCAGCGTTGCCCCAGATGCGAGAGACGCGGCGGCGACTAATGTGAATAAAATAAAATCGTGAACACCCTGTACTTTGTTCCTTTCGCTCGCACGGTAAGCTTCGCCCAATAAAGCCGTCGCGCCGATAAAACCAAAATTCCAGCCAATACCGAGCAGTATCAGAGATGTCCAAAAGTTCCACAATTCCAAACCAGCCAAGGCTACCAGAGCGCAAACAATCAGCAAACCTAGCCCGGCGGCGATTATTGGCAATTTACCAAACCGGACGATCAATGCGCCCGTAAAAAAGCTAGGGCCGTACATGGCCAATACGTGCCAACGAATTCCCAGTATTGCTTCGGCTTCTGAATGACCGTGATTTTTCATTGCCAAGGGCGCTCCGGTCATCATAAATGTCATCAGGGCAAAGGATGCGACCGCACATAGCAAGGCCACGATGAAAACCGGTTGCTTGGTGATAGCGCCTAAAGAGCGCTCAGCTTCCGAGCTGGCGTTCTCTACTATCGAGTTTTGGTCAATGGGGTTATGGCCAATGGGCTTTAAGAACAGCAACACAAATATTCCGGCCATTAACAACCCAGCCATGCCGACAAATGCTCCAGCAAATGGTAGCGGCAGGAATATATCCTTGGTGCGCAAAACAACTTCGGTGCCGATAAATGCCGCCAATACGCCGCCCGTAAGCACCCAGGATATGGCGCGGGATTTAAACGTGTCGCTCCCCGTGTCGGCTGCCGCGAAACGGTATTGTTGGACAAATGCCCCTGCCCCGCCGATCAATAAATAGCCGAGACAAAACAATGCGAAAGCATTTTCTTGCAAGGATAGCGCTGAAAGCATAGCGCCTAATATGCCAATAAATGCCCCAAAGATAAAACTAACCCGTCGACCAAATAGACGACCGAGCATTGCTACAGGCAAGGCGAAAACTGCAGCGCCAATGCTGTAGGCCGCCACGGGCAGTGTTGCCAAACCCAAATTGTCAGGGCTTAGCCACGCTCCGGCCAATGCGCCAATAGAAATCGCGATCGCACCAATAGAGCCGTTGAGCGCCTGCGCCATAGATAGGACAACAGCATTGCGCACACCAATATTTGGTATTTTAGTTTTCACATTCACTTTTGATAATCAGGAAGACGGTCATAGACCGGATATTGTTTCCGGATTTTCACAATCTTGCTATAGGCACGGTTAATCAGAGCCATTTTATGGGTAGCCAACTTTTGTAATTCGGGCGGCAGGCCGCGCGCAGCCAATCTATCGGGATGGTTCGCCGCCGCCATTGTCCTGTAGACCCGCTTTAATTCCTTATCTGTTACCGTCTCGTCCACACCCAGTATCAAATATGGATCGTCCAATGCACGCCCCAAATGGGCAGCGCGAATACGGTTGAAGGTCGGCGGATTAAAGCCAAATATTTTCCCCGTGGTCTCCAGGAATGATAGCTCAGCTCCGGTAACAATCCCGTCGGCCAGTGCAATGTGGAACAAACCGTCGAGAATATCCTCTAATATATCCGGACGAGACTTATAGTGCCGATGGATTTTCTTGGCATAGGCCTCATAGCCCAATGTGGTTTGCTTGGCCAAATCAAAAAACCTTGCGATACCCTGGCTCGCTTCTACGGAGGCTTGGAACACTTTTTTGAAGGCGTCGATTTCGACACTACTTACCACCCCGTCGGCCTTGGCCAACTTGGCACCGAGCGCAATCAGAGCCGCCGCTACCCCGGCGTCGCCAATATCGCGCAAGCTCGCATCTGCTGCCCGTTTACTTGAAGCCCGTGTACTGGGCGGCCCAAACAGCTTTGCAGCCGCCGACAATATGCGCAATCCAAAATTCATAACGTCTTGTGCCTGAATAACGCTGGCGGCTCAACAGTTTAGAACGGTGTTTACCCTCTATTAGCCAAGTTCATACACCAGATATTAGGCGCGTTGAGTTATTGGCTATTAGCTATGAGTAAAAACAACAAAAATATCTACGCAAACACATTCAAAGTTCTGGCTGTCGCGGTTGGTGTAAGCCTGTCTTTAAATTTGATACAACAGTCTGCGCTCGCAGCAACCCTAGACCGACCGTTCTTTCGGGCAAGTGCTATTGTTATTGTTTTTGGTGGTAGCGACTTTATCGAAAACGGCGGCACCGGGCCTGTGGCTTCGGATTTTTACCTGCTGGACAACATACCGTCTGGTCAGGCCGGGGCAGATATTATTGGTGCGGACGGTGTGACCCTCGAATATTTCGGGTCAGCAAATACACCAATTTCTGACGGCACCGCACGGACCAATGAGTTATTGCGTATCGAAGGGCAACCATCGGGCGGGGCTTTGACCAATGTGGCAGACTTCAACATTTTAGATGCCAATGACAGCCTGACAGAATTTGGTATTGACGATAATACCGACCTGGATATGAGCACGTTTTATCGGTTTTCGCGGTTTTATGTCACGTCTAATGCGGCCTTTGATATGTATGCCCAAGCCACTAATTTAACCGCTACGCAGGATTTCACAGCGCTGGGTTATTCTGATTTTCGCTATATTTTGTTTTCGCAAACCACGGGAAGCGCCGCGCAAAATCCGGCCATTGGTGGACTAGGACGCATTAACGCAATCAATGATCTCGGCGATATATCGGCAGGCCCTACCAAAATTTTTGACGGTGGCCGCAGAACCGCCCGCACACGCGGGACTATTCAGCAACAAGCCGTGAGCTTCATCCCAGTCTATTATATTTTCAACGGCGATCCGGGCAATGCCTACGACTTATCCATGGGTACAGGGACGATCGGCGCGACCGTTACTTATACAATATATACGCCGTAAAAACCGCTCGCTTTTACATCTCCTCTCCCCTAGTAAAGTGTAAACAACAGGGGAGTATTTCATGGAACGGTTTATCGGAATAATAGGTGTCATGGTTTTATTGGGCATAGCCTATGCCGCGTCCAGCAACCGCAAACATGTCAACCCGCGCACTATATTGAGCGCCCTCGCCTTGCAATTTGTTATCGCCTTGTTCGTGTTCAAAACCCCGTGGGGCAAAGTGGTTTTGGAAAAGGTCACCTTTGGCATTGAACATGTGCTGAATTATTCCATGCAGGGTATCGGGTTTATCTTTGGCGATTGGGCCAATAGCGGCAATATCATGCTCAGTTTCGCCACGATGGTTTTGCCCGTGATCATCTTTGTTGGCGCGCTCATGACCGTCTTGTTTCATTTGGGCATTATGCAGTGGGTGATGCGTGGGCTTGGTTTTGTCTTGCGTAAAACTATCGGCATTAACGGTATCGAAGCCATTGCCGCCAGTATGAATATTTTTGTCGGACAGGACAGCGCCCCCTTTGCGGTGCGGCCTTATCTGGAGACTATGCCAAAATCGACCCTGTTTTTGATTATGGTTACGGGCATGGCGACCATCGCAGGCTCTATTCTGGCGGGTCTTATCACAATGGGGGTGGATGCACAAAGCTTGATTGTCGCCAGCTTCATGGGCGCACCGGGCGGTATTTTGATGGCCAAAATGATTATGCCCAGCGACCCGGCAGACGCAAATTTCTCGCCCGATTCCATCAAGATAGAAACCACCAAGCACTCTAATGTCATCGAAGCCGCCGCCGTCGGCGCATCCGAAGGGGTCAAGCTGGCTATCACTATCGGGGCTATGTTGATTGCATTTATCTCACTGATTGCACTCCTGAACGGTATCCTCGGCGGCATTGGTGGCTGGTTCGGCTTTGAGGGTTTGACATTTCAAAGCATTCTTGGTCAAATTTTCAGACCTTTGATGTTCATGATCGGTATACCGTGGACCGAAGCCGGGATTTCCGGTAGCCTGTTCGGCGAAAAACTTATCCTGAACGAATTCGTTGCTTATGGTAGTTTCATTGAAATGGACAAAGCAGCCTTGGTGGAAACGGGTAAGGCTCTGTTGAGCGAACGCGCTACGAAAATCACCACGATTGCATTATGCGGTTTCGCCAATTTCTCCTCCATAGCAATCGTTCTGGGTGGCGTCGGCACTCTTGCCCCAAGCCGCCGATCCGAACTGGCATCATTTGGCCTAAAAGCCGTTCTGGCTGCATCGCTAGCCAACCTGCTAAGCGCAGCAATTGTCGGGCTGATGCTTTAGGGGCTGAACCTAGAGCCTGTGGACATTTAGGATATTTACATATTTATAGAATGGCGCACAGGGGTATATACTCCGGCGTGAGCCGCTCTTAACTGCTCCGGCTCATGTTTTGTTTTCTGACTGATTTCTGAAATATCTAAATATGGTTGCTCTACTAAACTAGTTTTCTAGTTTTCTAGTTTAGCTTAACCGCGATTGTGCCGTCCATTCAACCGCCACTCTGGCCATAAATATACCCGCCAGACGCCGCA
>JAKIUV010000117.1 GCA_021647375.1 Robiginitomaculum sp. | reverse complement strand
CCACCATAAGACCAGACTTGGTGAATTGGTCCGGGTCACGTTCCTTGACCCGCTCTAACAGACGCAGCGAATGATAATAGCGCGCACCGGGGCGGATTTTGAGATAATTGCGCGGCACGGTCTCTAAATTGTGATTAAACACGTCCGGCTTGGCGTCGATGACCATTTCCGCCGCACCCGCTTTGCGTAGAAAGTCTGGTGTGAGAATTTCGATTGTAGTAGCAGGAGATTTCTCTCTTATTTGATTGATAACATTAACAAAATGCTCTGCGCCGCCGTCCGCTAAATCATCACGGTCAACCGAAGTTATCACCACATGTTTCAAGCCCATCTCGACAACAGCATTGCCGATTTCGGCGGCTTCGGCGTGGTTTACCGGCCCCGGCAATCCGGTCTTGATATTACAAAACGCACAAGCGCGTGTGCAGGTATCGCCCAAAATCATAAAGGTGGCATGGGCTTTCTCCCAGCATTCGCCGATATTGGGGCAAGCCGCCTCTTGGCAAACGGTGACCAGACCTTTGTCGCGGACGATTTTATTGGTACGGGAAAACCCCTTAGACGTCGGGGCTTTGACCCGTATCCACGCAGGTTTGCGCAGGACTTCCGTGTCCGGCTTGTGGGCCTTCTCGGGGTGACGCAAAGCATGTGACGGGCGCGGTTTGCGGTTTTTCTTCTTATCAATGAGTACTGTCATAGGCCTGAATATGGGTTTTTAACCCCTTTAAAACAAGTGGAAAACAAGTGATTTAGCGCAAAACTTATTTAATCATTTTATGCTAATTTACCAGTCATAAATAAGAATTATGTGGGAATGAGTGGGTTATATTATGTTTAAAACAGTAACAATTAGAGACGGGCATGATAATTTTTTCACGCCGCTGCGGTTTATCTTCGCCTATATGGTGCTAATCGGCCATGCATTTGTTGTGGTACTTGGCGGTAGCTCTGACGAGCCGCATATTTTCTTCGAATTGACCTTTAGCTATATGGCGGTGAATTTGTTCTTTATCGCGTCTGGTTTTTTGGTCACTGGCTCCATGATGTACCGTAAAAATATGGCGAGTTTCGCATCTGCAAGGATATTGCGGATATTTCCGGCGCTGATTGTGCATGTCTTTATTATGATGTTTGTCTTTGGCCTGATGACTACGGCTCTGCCGCTGATGAATTACCTGACCAGTCCTGACACGTTAAAGCAACCCTTTGTGGTCTTGTCATTCCTCGACACCGAAATGGCGTTGCCGGGAATTGTGCCCAATAATCACGAGCATATCGCTTCTGCTACGCTATGGACTTTGCGCTATGAGGTTCTCGCCTATATCGGGACATTCATCGCGTTCTCGCTGGGATTGATGAAAAAGCGTTGGATGATATTGGCGCAATTTCTTATCTTTGTTATTGCATTGCCCCTAGCTTACCAACTTGGCATTTACGAGAAATTGCCTGCGACCTTGCAATCCTTGTTACGTTTTGGATTATGCTACGGGCTGGGTGCAGCGATTTACGCTTACCGGGATAAAATAAAACTCCATGTTCTGATGATTCCGCCATTGGTTCTTTTAACGTCGCTGTTCAACAATACTGTCATCTTTGAAGTCGTCGGCATTATCACCGCCGGATATATGCTGTTTTGGGCCGCCTATGTGATTATTCCAAAACTGGACTTTCTCAAGAAATATGCTGATATTTCCTACGGCGTGTACATTTACCACTGGGCTACCTTGCAAGGGATCAAGCATTATATCCCGGAGATACAAATTGTGCCGCTCATAGTCCTAGCAACGCCAATTACCATAGTCCTGTCCATGTTGTCGTTGAAATATGTGGAAAAGCCAGCCTTGGATTATAAGGGAAAATTCGCACAAAAACTAAGCTTTAAGAAAGCCAAACCTCTAAATGTGTAAAGCCTTATCATAAGCGGCCAACACACTTTCGTGCATCATCTCTGATAAAGTCGGATGCGGAAATACGGTTTCCATAAGCTCGGCTTCAGTGGTCTCTAATGTCTGCGCGATTGTGTAACCTTGGATAAGTTCTGTGACCTCGGTGCCGATCATATGGGCGCCGAGAAGCTCTCCTGTTTTGGTATCAAATACGGTTTTAATCAGCCCCTCTGGCTCGCCGAGCGCTATGGCTTTGCCGTTGCCGATAAATGGGAATCGGCCAATACGGACTGCATGCCCCGCGTCTTTCGCCGCCTGTTCAGTCATGCCAACACTAGCAATTTGCGGCTGGCAATAGGTACAGCCCGGAATGCGGCTTGCATTGAGCGGATGTGGGTTACCGCCGGTAATCTTCTCAATGCAGATAATCCCCTCATGGGAAGCTTTGTGAGCCAACCACGGCGGGGTGGTTACATCACCAATGGCATAGAGGCCGGGGATTTTGGTGCGCGAAAACTCGTCCACAGTAATGTGGGTGCGGTCAATCTCGACGCCCAGTTCCTCTAGCCCCATATTCTCCACATTCCCGACAATCCCGATGGCGAGAATAATACGGTCAAAGCTTTCCGCCGTGCCGTTAATTTCGGCGCTAACGGTACTCGCGCCGGGCTTCACATTGGCGACCTGTGCCTTAGTTAATATGCGCATGCCTTTCTTTTTAAAGGCTTTTTCTGCCAGTGCAGATATTTCCGCGTCCTCGGCTGGCAAGATACGGTCGACCATCTCGACCACGGTCACATCACTACCAAAGGCGTTATAAAATGAGGCAAATTCCATTCCGATCGCGCCAGAGCCAACTACCAATAATTTCTTCGGCATAGTGTCCGGTATCATAGCTTCTTTGGCCGTCCAGATATATTTCCCGTCCGGTTCCAGCCCGGCCCCAGGCACGGTGCGCGCCCGCGCACCGGTGGCCAATATTACGTGCTTGGCCGTATAGGTTTTCCCGTCCACGACCACATTGGGCGCGGCGGAGCCTTTTTCCAGCTTGGCAAAACCGTCAATCAAAGTGACCTTGTTTTTCTTCATAAGAAATTTCACACCGCCCGACAATTGCCCGGCAATAGAGCGCGACCGCTTGACAATAGCCGCAAGGTCAAACCCAGCTTGCGCAGATAAGCCGTACTCCGACGCATGTTGCATATTGGTGTAAACTTCGGCGGACCGCAGCAAGGCTTTGGTCGGGATACAGCCCCAATTCAGGCAGACGCCGCCAATTTCAGATTTCTCGACCACGGCAGTCTTAAGCCCCAATTGCGCCGCCCGGATAGCGGTAACATACCCGCCCGGCCCAGATCCAATAATAATGACATCGAAATTTGTAGACATGGCTATGCTCGCTTTGGTTTGGGTTTTACTTACAGTATTGCGCACTACATATAAACATAAAATTACTTTGGGCATCCGATTAGAGGTTGGGAGTTTTGTAGGGTGGATTAGCCTCTTGGCGTAATCTACCATTGGCACACACCGCACGGCGGATTACGCGCAAAAGGCACTAATCCGCCCTACAGCCTGTTTCTCGCACAGGCGGATAATGGAAAATATTATCCTACCGCCGTCCCAGGCCTGGTGGAAGTTTTTCCGGCAATATCAATGCTTCGATGACTTGCAAGCGCATGACATCACGTAATGTATCTATTTCTACGGCGTCTATGACCTCAAAAGCATCATCGGCGCGACCGTCCAGAGCGAGGCCTATGGCGATTTGACTACGCGCCGTATCGCGCAGTTCTGTCTGGTCAATTTCCAGCATGGCAGCATCGGCAAATTTAAACTGCCGCTGGCTCACCGAGAAACTGACAATATCCAGATAAGCTTGGTCTTTTATCCCGACCGCAGAGATTTTTTCCGTCTGCTTCATCAAAAGCGGCATAATCTCTGCCAAATTTAATCCAGTATCAATCACCGTCTCCGGTTCTGATTTTCGCTCTGGTTTTGTCATTTCCTCTACGGTTGAAACCTCTACAGGTTTCTCGACAGCTTTCTGAGTGGGCAAAACAAATGCTTTTTCAGAGGCGGTTTCTTTCCGTTCAACCTTCTTCGGGGCGCGCAATTCCACTTCATTACCAGCAGGCGCAACACTATTGGTGCCATAATAAACCGCCCCACCGGCAAACCCGATGGTGATCAACATAGCAAGCGCAGATTTAACAAACATAGCAGTACTCATAATCTCAACATAACCTAATCATAGAATAAGGCAAATAAGAGGCAAGCCAAGACAGCACTTGCGGACGAAAACGGGTTGTGATTCGCCGCACACGGGAAAAACCCGCCCGCAAACGGCGAATTATCAGAGCATCATGGTAACGGGCTTTTCCACCAAGCGCTTAAACACGGCTAACCACTGGGCGCCAATCGCCCCGTCCACGACCCGGTGATCACAGGTGACGGTCACGGTCATTATTGTGGCTATGGCCAGTTCACCGTCCCGGACGATAGGGCGCGGCGCCCCTGCCCCGACCGACATGATCATGCCTTGGGGCGGGTTGATGATGGAGCTAAACGACTTAATGCCCATCATGCCCATATTTGATATGGAGAACGTACCGCCTTGAAATTCTTGCGGTTTTAATTTGCGGTCACGGGCGCGGGCGGCCAAGTCTTTCATCTCGGTCGAGATAATCGCTAGCCCTTTATTCTCGGCTTCGCGGACAATGGGCGTGATTAAACCGCCGTCTATGGCAACCGCTACCGCCACATCTGCGTGGTGGTGATAGGCGATACCGTCCGGTGTGAAGCTGGCATTGGCTTCGGGGACTTGTTTCAGTGCAATGGCGCAGGCACGGATCAGCATATCATTGACCGATATTTTCATGCCCTCAGGCGCTTGGTCGTTAAGTTCCTTGCGCATGGCCAACAGCGCATCAATCTCGCAATCTATATTGAGCGGGAAATGCGGAATATCCCGTGCACTTTCAGTTAGGCGCTTGGCAATAATCCGGCGCATGCCGTCGAGGGGTTCAAGGTCGTAACTGCCAACAGGAATACCCATTTTCTCAAGATAATCCGCTCCACCGCCGCGTAAGGGGCCAAGCTCCGTCGTTGTAGCTTCGGAGGTTGGCGCAGCAGCCTGCGTTGGTACCGTTCCGGCATTTTCGATATCAACTTTTATAATCCGCCCTTTGGGGCCAGAACCCTTAATATTGGCGAGGTCTAATCCTTTTTCTTTAGCGAGGCGTTTAGCGAGTGGGGATACTTTAATACGGTCACCCAAAGGTGCAGTATCCTCAACACTCCGCTCATCCTTTTGTAAGAGAGGAGCTTTTTCGTCTTGTTGTTCTAGTTCAGGCGGCACAACGACAGGCCCGGCAGCAGGCACGGCAGCGACACTTGCCCCCGCAACATACCCGTCCATAACGGACGCATCTTCATCCTCTTCTAATAGCACAGCAATCGGTGCATTAACTTTCACACCCGCAGATCCCTCAGCCACCAGAATTTTGACCAAAACCCCTTCCTCTACGGCTTCGATTTCCATTGTGGCTTTGTCGGTTTCTATTTCGGCCAGCACATCACCAGAGGATATTTCAGCCCCCTCGGCAACCAGCCACTTAGTCAGGGTGCCTTCTTCCATAGTCGGAGAAAGCGCGGGCATTAGGATTTCAATTGGCATAGCAAACCCCCTTAGCCGCAACCACAACATCCTGCGCATTCGGCAAGCTTAACGCTTCCAAATTACCCGCACAGGGGAGCGGTACGGCTCTTTGGAAACCCCTTGCA
>JAKIUV010000016.1 GCA_021647375.1 Robiginitomaculum sp. | reverse complement strand
GCATAGAGCGCACTGGCTTGGGCATTATTGCCAAAGGCCAATGTGAAATTGGCCGTAGCATCAGAATCAAACCCAAACGCCATAGCCGATGTTCCGCTGGCTATAGTATTGCGCCCAATAGCAAAGGCATTGATACCGCTCGCCGTAGCAATCCTGCCAATAGCCACAGAGTTCAACCCAGACCCCTCAGACCCAAAGCCCAAAGAAGTGGCATAATCCCCACTGGCATCAGATACCGCCCCAATAGCAAGGCCGTTCAGACCCGCCGCAGAGGCAATCCGCCCAAAGGCAAAACTATCAATCCCAGACGCCCAAGACCCAGACCCAAAGGCAAGGGCGTAATCAGCAGTGGCCTCAGCACCATCGACCAATAAAGTGCCCGTGCCCGCATTATAAGTCGCCCCACCAAGGGCAACAGAGCCAAGTCCAGAGGCGTTGGCGGCTTCGGCGTCTAAATTACCCGCCCCGATAGCCGTGGCGCCAAGCCCTGTAGCCTGAGCAGAACGGCCAAAGGCGCTGGCATTATCCATAGTGGCATCGGAGCTAGCCCCGACAGCGGTGGCGTTTGAACCTGTGGCATCCGCCGACCTACCAATAGCCGTCGAACCGCTGCCACTTGCTTGCGCGTAAACACCTGTAGTGGTCGCGTTGTCGCCAGATGCCAGCGCATTTCGGCCCGTTGCAATTGAGTAATTGCCCGTTGCTTGTGCGCCCATGCCAAATGCGCTGGAATCGATAGCGGTCGCATTTGCGCCCCTGCCCATTGCTGTCGTGGCGTCAGCCGTTGCTCGTGCCTGTTGACCCACGGCGGTTGACCAGTTGTTCGTTGCTTGTGCATCTTGACCCATAGCGGTTGTTTGAAAGCCGGATGCTATCGCTGTTTGGCCCGTAGCGGTCGCGGCAGGGCCGGTTGCTTGTGCATTCGCGCCAAAGGCGCTGGAAGTGGAACCTGTGGCTTGCGAAGAGGCTCCTACGGCGGTTGTATCGGACCGATTGCTGGCTCCACCGGCAACGGCGCCTTGACCCAGTGCTGTGGATTGCGCCCCTGTAGCTTGGGCGTCATAACCAAAAGCACTAGCATTGGATTGGATGGCGCTGGATATAGCCCCTACAGATGTTGACCGAAAACCCGAAGCATTTGCACTTGTGCCAATACCTGTTGATTGCGCCGCTGTAGCCTGAGTGTCGGCACCAAGAGCTGTTGCATCAGACCCCGTCGCATCGGCACCTTGGCCAACTGCTGTGGCGTCTGTTGCGCTGGCGACAGTCCCGTCGCCTAGGGCTGTGGATTGTGCGCCGGTAGCCTGAGCATTACCCCCAAATGCGCTGGCATTGGACATACTAGCATCGGAGAAAGCGCCGACGGATGTAGTCCGAAAACCTGCGGCATTCGCTTCATAACCAAAGGCGCTAGTATTGGTATTGGTGGCATCGGAGCGCGCCCCCACAGATGTAGACTGTATACCCGTTGCTTGGGCAGCATTGCCGAACCCAGACGCGTAATCTGCTGTGGCCTGAGTATCCTCGCCAACAGCCGTGCCTCGGTAAGCCGTGGCGTCGGCACTCTCGCCGATAGCCGTCGATTCGTCCCCAGAAGCAACGGCATTATCACCAATAGCAGTTGCACCGCTTGCCCCAGAGGCATCGGCCTGATTGCCACATTGCAAAGAGCCGAAAAGTGATCCATTACTACAGCCATTTGTGTTATTAGGGGCGGAAAGGGGCTTGTCAGTTATTGTGCCGTTAGGCGCGGCGATTGTTGGCTTAAATACAGACCAACCCGGCGAGGAGGAGGTGGTGTTGTTTGGGGCTTCTAGGTCCAAGACCGTCTCCCCGCCAGATTGGATTTCTTGCCGCAAGATGTCTAATTGCGCTTCGAGGAAGTCGATCTTTGCAGTGAGTGCGGCGTTTTTGTTTGCAGCCTCGCCTGCATTGGCATTTGCGGACAGCAAAAGCGCCGTAGCCGCGCAGCTCGCCACGAGCAAGGTTTTAATAGATGGTGATTTATGTGTAGGTTGGTTTGACATTAGAAGCCCCTTAATTGGTTTAGTTGTGTACGTGCGACCTTAAAAACACAGTTTTGAAGATGCCGCCCGCTTGGCGCGCGGATAATTACAGCAAAAAAAATACTGTCAACTGTGGGATTCCGAAGAATAATTATTGTAATGTTTAGGTAAATATGACACCACGCATTCATGAACGGAAATGACCAAATTCATCCTGCCGCAGACGAGCGGATTAACCTTGGAATGCCTCAGGAAAAGCTTGGGAAACGCGCCCAAAAACTATCACAGGAACTATCCCAGAAACCTTCCCTAGAATTACCCAAAGAACTATCCGAAGCGCTCTCCAAAACGGACTTCATACACGAAGGTTTGAATGTCTTGCAAAAACACTTAACCTCTTATGGCGTCAGTGTTTTAGCATATGGTTTTCAGCTACACACAAAATCCTATTTGCGTAGTGATTTTGTGCTTTACACGACATTTTCAAAGTCCATCCGCCGGACAGGTAAACAAGACGGCGGATCTATCACATATCGGTTTGGTGATTTACTGGAGACGCTCACCCAACCCATGTTTTTTGATATGGAAATTGTTCTTTCGGGTCGTGGCCCGTTATTTAGCATCAATAAAAGCTTTCAGGAGGTTTATGATGCCGGGCACCGTTATGCTTGGCTCATTCCTTTTTTAGGAGAAGTGGAAAACGGTCATGGGCTTCTGGTCGCGTTTCAGGATCACCGTGAGGGCGCGCCAAAACTGGATGTCAACAAGATCAAACATTTTGGCCCGCTTTTTCACAAAGCTATGATCAAACATAAACAAATGGCCCGGCATTTCAAATTAACCAAAAAGCAAAGCGAGACTCTTGCCAGTGCGGCAAAAGGCATAACGGCAGCAGAATTTGCCGAACAGATTGGCATGTCGGAGCGTGCCGTCGAGCTTAGGTTGCAACAAGCACGCAAAAAATTGCGGGCGAAAACCACAGCAGAAGCCGTCTATAAGGCAATAGCCTACGGTATATTGCCTTTGTAGAGAGCGCTCTTGAGTTGGAGGCTCTAGGCTCGCTTGGCGAACCCGCTTATATCCTTGGGTTTACCGTTCAGGCTGACTTGCGGTGAGGGGGCTGGGATACCGAACATATAGCCTTGCAGATAATCAACCCCGAGCCGGGTGAGTAAATCCGCGTCTTCGCGCGAACCCACCATTTCGGCTACGGTTTTAACCGAAAACGTCTGGGCTAGATCTACCATCATCCGCACAAAGACTTGCTTGTGCGGGGTCAGGGAAAGATCGCGGATGAAACTGCCGTCGATTTTTATTTCGTCAGCTTCAATGGCCATCAGGTTTCTAAATGTGGTGTGACCCGCACCAAAATCATCAATGGAGAAATGACATCCCAAAGCCCGTACTTCCATAGAGAACTGCCCTGCCATTGCCGGGTCGTCCAAGGCCACCGTTTCGGTCATTTCCACATTGACTCGCTTACACGAAGAACCAAGGGTTTTTAGAGCGCCAATATAATCTTTGGCAGTTTCCGAATTTTTTACTGTTGCTGCCGAAACATTGAGGGCAATTTTTATATTTGGCAGATCTATCAATGTATCGCGGGCGATTTCCAATGCGCGTCTGTCTAGCAAATGTACACATTCCAAACGCTCTGCTGCCATGATAAATTCTGCGGCAGATGCCAGTTCTCCGTCGTCGCGGCGCAAACGCAATAGGCACTCAAAATGATGGGTGTCGCGACTTTCAGCATGGACAATAGGTTGATAGGCCAATGTGATACGGCGGTCATTCAAGGCGCTAATAATGTCGTCGCGTGTCAGTTCTGATTTACTTTGTCTAGGTTTTAAATCTGGTAAATCCCGGTTATATGCTACAAATTCACCGCCTTTGAGCCGGGAATGGGCGATAGCCGTATAAGCTTGCTGCATGGCATCGGCAGCGCTGGTAGCCTTTTGTGAAAGCACGCTTCCACCTACGGCAAATTTTGCACGAAGATCGCCGTGGGGGCTACTGTAAGGTTCGCTTGATACGGTTTTGATAATCCGTTCAGCCACGTTTTGCATTTCAACGGGGCCGCAATCGGATAGACCAATGCCAAAGTTTCGACCAGATACACGCCCGCAAATATCAGGGGTGCGCACACTGGTTTTTAGACGATCCGCAATGGCCTTGGTAAGGCGGTCCCCTGCCTCATAGCCATATGTGGCGTTAATATCTTTAATATTGGTCACGGACAGAACCACATAACTGGCTTGGCGGTCATAACGTTGGGCATTTGCCAGCATCAGGTTCAGCCCCTCGGCCATGCGGTTACTGTTCCAAAGTCCGGTAAGGCTGTCGAATGATGCATGATAGCCTGCTTGTTCTTCCTGGATTTTTCGGGTCTGGATATTGGTGACAACACCCACGATTTTGGTAGCGGTTTTCCCGTCCCCTTCTAGGCGTAAGCCCCGTTCCTCGACCCAAATATTACGCCCGTCAAATGTGCGTAACTTATAATCTAATTGGTATTTAGCACCGTTCCAGCTGAGCGCTGCAATGGCTTGTTTGCGCGCACCGCTCGCATCCCCGCACAGGCGCTCAATATAACCTGCCTCGGTTCGAGGAATATCTTCGGCACGAGAGCATAATAAGGAAGCGGCAAGGTCATCATCTTTCCAAACAAGGTCGCCCCCCTCTTCTGTTAACTGCCATGTATAGGCCGATGCAGCCAGCAGACCAAGAATGTCGCTACCACAGGCGATATTTTTTCGATTTTTTATCTGTCTATCCCTAGCCGTCATAACTTATTATTACCCATATTTCTAAAAGTTAGGCTGTGCCCCTATTCATTTACGCCGTTTGCTTGTGTACCAATCCCATATTTACTTCAACAGCCTTAAGAAACCGATACCAGATATGAAAAAATTGGGAAATTCAGTTAATCGCCAAACCCGTCGGAAATGGCGAAATCCCGGCGAGCGCTAGCAATTGTCACCATAAACCCAGCCATAACATCCATTAATGTCATTAACATAATCAGGAAAAATACTGACGTTGCAAATGCTTCGAACATTAAAAATTGCACCAAACAGATAATGAACAGCACCATAGAGAACGCATGGTTCATGACGGCTGCACGGCCAATGCCTGTGGATTTTAACAACTCGAAAAATAACATGACCAAAGCCAGTGCCATCAAACCATGTCCAGGGGTTATCACCCAATCTGCACCACTCGCCATATGCACGGATTGAAACGGTTCATTGAGCCGCAAGCGTACTTGCTCGGCAGAGGCAAAGGTTGCCCCGGCCCATGCCATCACGTTATACATAACGACCGGGATTATCATCAAAGGTATAACCGTAAAAAAGCCCATGATCGCTCCTGACCACTCCCGTAATAACTATACTAAATAGCGTACATTTTGCGGTAAATGTGCTTAATAAAGGCTTAACATTTACGCGCCCAGCACTGCTTATTGTAAAACCAGTTCTGCATGGAGCGCACCAGCCGCTTTCATGGTTTTTAGGATGTCGATCATTTCGCGCGGCGAAACGCCAAGCGCATTGAGACCTGCTACCAAATCAGGCAGGGTGATATTGCTTTCGATTATGGCGATATTTCCGGGCTTGCCGTCCTTTACGCTTACGGACGTGCGCGGCAAGATTATGGTTTCACCCGGGGCAAATGGATTGGGCTGTGAGACAATGGGCGCTTCGGCAATTTTTATAGAAAGATTGCCCTGCGCGATTGCAACAGCAGAAATCCGGACATTGGTGCCAAGCACGATAGTGCCGGAGCGTTGGTCTATGACTACGCGGGCTTTTTGGGCGGGCATAATTTCAAAATTTTCTATGCTGGCCAATTGGCGAGCCGGCGAAGCGCCGCTCTTGCGCAAACTCACCTCTATAGTCCCTGCGTCCAATAAATTGGCTGTACCGCGCCCCGCCTTGCTATTGATGATGTTTTCTATGCGGAGTGCCGTGGTAAAATCTGGAGACCGCAGAGCCAACCGGATGCTCGCTAGAGCATTGAAATCAAACGGGATTTCTCGTTCGACACGGGCGCCACCTGGAATAGAACCTGCTGTGGGCACACCCTCGGTGATCGAAGCCGCGTCGCCCTCAGCCTTAAAGCCGCTGATGAGAATACTGCCTTGGGCTGCGGCGTAAACCTGACCATCCGCAGCATTGAGCGGCGTCATCACCAAAGTGCCACCAGACAAGTTTTTGGCGTCACCAATAGACGCGACATTGACATCAATGCGCGAACCTGTGCGGGCAAAGGGCGGTAATGTTGCGGTAATGATGACGGCGGCAACATTGTTGGGGCGAAAATCACTGCCTTGAATATTGACGCCAAGCCGCTCCAGTAGGTTTGACAAGGCTTCTTCGGTATAGGGTGAATTCCGAATAGTATCGCCCGTGCCGTCCAACCCAATAACCAGACCGTAACCAACCAGATCATTGCCGCGCACATGCTCTATATCGACAATGTCTTTTATCCTGACTTGCGCCGAAGCCGGGCTTGAGCAAGCCGTAATAATGCACAGGAGAAATAGAACAAAGAGCCGCATATATTACCTAATAAAATTGGTTAAGCTTAGATTAGCGAGGCGTGCCGTGATCAAATAGGAGGCTTCCAATTGTGTTTCGAGCTGCTTCAATTCCGCCGCCGCCTCATATTGATCGCGGCCAATAATGGCATTAAGTGTTTGACCCAAAGTCAGGCGTTCTGCCGCCTGTTGGGTGTTGGCATTTTCAATCAAACCTGCGTGAATACCTAAACTCCCTTCCAGCTTAATGATAGCGCTGGTGCCGCCCGCCAACGCAGATGTACCGCCCCTGAACACATCGGCGAAATCCGTACCCGTAATATCATAGCCAGTGCTTTGCGCCGCCGCCATGACTGCCAGCCCGCGCAAGGTATCCCGCAAGGCTTGATCATCGGCGCGCACGCTAAACTCTATGCGCGATCCGTCCGCCAGAAAACTCGGCGGTGCGTCACCGCTCCCGCCTTGGTAAATATCAGTTGCAAAGCCGCCGCTTGGGTCGTTAAAATAAAAATCCAACGCCGTTTCGATACTGGCAGGGCTAGGCTCTGTACTCATTATAGATGTTATATCAGCGAGAAGTTGATCGGGGCTGGCCAACGGGATTTGGTCGCTGGCATCACCTGCAAATAATTTCCGATTGCCGTGGGCTGTGCCGAGTAAAGACATGACGGAACGCAAATTTGCATCCGCCTGTTGCGCAATTGTACCCAGTCCGAAGCTGTCCGGTGTGGACAGCGCTACTAGCCCGGTCGTATCCAGCCCGTTTATTACACCGCGAACTGCGCTGAGGGCAGATGACATCAAGTCTATTCGCGCGCCGGAAATAGCATTAATCCGCCCGTCCAGCTCTATGTCGTCTATGGCTTTTTCCAACAAATGCACACTGCCAACATCGCCCCTGACCACGCGGGTAATGTCTTCGCGCCGTCCGGTGACGGCTTCGCGGGACGCAATTTCCAATCTGGCTTTCAGATCAGATGTCAGGCGCGTTTGTCTTTGAAAAGTCAAAAGATCCGGTAATGCACTTAAAATCATATCAACCTCTATATCTGCATCAAAATATCGAGCATTTCGCTAATGGTCTGGATGACCCGTGCATTGGCGGCATAGCTTTCTTCTATGAGCAATAGTGATTGCATTTCTGCGTCCGTATCAACACCGCTCATGGACAGTTCTGCGTCTGCCAAAGCACCGGCGCGGGCTAAGGCAGTGGTTGCAACGGCGTCTGCATTTATCCGACCCTCGCCGATTAATGATGAAAACCCGGCAACCAGTTCGACAGAAGTATGCGCCCCAAGAAGATCCGAGCCAGGTGGTGCCGTGGCTGAATTTGTGAACGCATCCAGTAGATTATTTAAAATCCCGGCGTCCGCCACCGTGCCAAGTCCGGTAGACCCAAGGCCATCGCGCAATCGGCTCGCTTGCCCGCCTTGGCTATTGTCCAGTGCAGCATTGACGCGGATACGCCCAGCAATGCCGGTTATATTCCCCGCGTCCAACGCGCTGCCCGCATCGGTAAATATGCCTGGTGCGCCGCTTGCTGTTGTCGGATCAATACCGTCCGCAGAAAATCTGCTGATTATATCAGCAGCTAAACTGTCTAAATTCTCCAGAAAATCAGGTGCAGTTTGATCTCGGATTGTGAACAGCCCCGCGAGCGTGCCGCCGCTAACTGCGAAATATCCGCTGGTATTTGGGGTCAAATTCTGATCGCCAACACTCAGCCCAGAAAGCACCCCTGCACCGTTCTCGTCATAGCTGGCACCCGCCGGGATTACGCCTGCTCCATTGAAGCTAATCTCGCGCACACTTCCCGCTAGTAGGAAAACGCCCTCTTCAGTCATAATGTCGATCTGCCCATGTTCTTTGGCAATAACACGCACAGGGATAATTTGCGAGATTTCGTCTAGCACCCGTTGGCGCTCGTCCTCCAAGGCAGCTATGTCGCCGGAATTACCACCCAAACCCGCTATCTGCCCATTAAGACCTGCAATTCTGTGCAAACCTGCATTCACATCACGTACAGAACGGGCGATAGCATTATCAGCCGTAAGGCGTTGATTCTGGCCAATACTATAAAGATCATTAAATTCCGACGCCAATGAGCCAAGCGCATTGGTAGCACCATTTTGCAAGGCGACTGATTCCGGCGTGACCGTCAGCTCGCGCAAACTCGCTTCCACACCCTGATAAACGGCGAACAAACCAAAGCCATCCCCCGGCACACCCAGCTCTCGTGATAAATTGGCCATGCCTTGAGCGATTATATCCGCGCGGGCAGCGGAAGATCCCGCTTGCCTGCGCTCACGGGTTAATGCGATATCTTGAGCGCGGTCAATGCCGAGAGCTTGCACGCCTTGCCCGCGCCCGTTTAGGACGATTTCGCCGACCCTTAATGATCTGCGTACATAACCCGGCGTTGTAGCATTGGCGATATTCCCTGCCGCAACTCCTGCACGCCTGGCCGTGGTCGCAAGCCCTGAATTTGCGGCTGAAAGTGCGGAGGATAAGGTCACGTCAAACTAACCTATCGTTTCAGATTAGTGGTTTCTTGCAGCATTTCATCGACAGTTTGGACGATTTTTGCATTTGAGGAATAGGCGCGTTGTGTCTCGATAAGATTGGTAAGCTCGGTGGCAATATCCGTTGTTGATTCCATCAAGGCATAACCAACTAAACTACCTACGGGGCCGGAACCAGCATCCCAGAAATATACATCACCCGAGTCTTGGGACACAGAATATGCTTGATTATTAAGCGCCTGTAAACCGTTGAGATTAGGCACATCTGCGACCGGTATTTGGTAGAGAACGCGCCTAAACCCAGTATCGTATACGGCTTCCAAAAACCCTTGCGCATCAATTTCTACGGACTGTAAATCACCAATAGGGGCGCCGTCTTTGTTGACATTATAAGGGGAAAACGGTGCGGAAAGCTGGGTCAAGCCAGCATTGTCACCAATGCGTCCGATGAATGTGCTTATCGGACCTTTGGCTACATCAAAGGTCACCTGTCCAGTGGCAGCATCATAACTCATACCTGCGCCCGGAGTAACACTGGCAATAGAACCGCCATTGGTTTCATTGTCATTAAAGGTCACATTAAAACTGGCAATGCTCGCTGTCGGGTCACCAGCGCCGTCGACTACGCTGACGGCCCATTCATTGGTGGCTCCGACAGCAGCGATGACGGGGGTAAATGTATAGGTTAAATTTTGAGCGCGGCCTAGATTGTCATAGTATTCGACGGGAAGCGAAAACGGATCCCCATTTGCTGACGGTAATGTACTTTCGGCGGGTAAATTAATGCCCAAATTTACCAAATTTGTCGGTGAGGCCGAGAACTGGCTCACACTAATATTAACAGGCACCAGACCTGCGCCGCTATCGCGACTAACATTGGATATTTGCCCGTCTGTTCCGGCAGGCCAGCCCAATAGATGTAGGCCGCTCAGTGTCCGTAAAAAACCGTTTTCATCGGCTGAAAAAGACCCCGTTGGCAAGAATTGCAAAGCCCGCTGTGTCCCTGTTTCGTTCACACCAAATTCGTCCGTGACCGGGATCATACCCCGCCCGCCTATTGATATGTCGGTTGAATTACCAGTAGAAATCAACGCACCTTGACCAGAAACATCCTTGTAAGATGTCGCGCTGACACCGCCCGCCGCATAGACGGAACGGCGTTGATTGATAACCATGGAGGAGAAGTCTACATCCGAGCGTTTATAACCAAATGTGGCGGAGTTAGCGATATTGTCGGCGATAGTGGCAAGGCGGGTGGCGTTAACATTAAGCCCCATCACACTCGCATTCAATGCGGAAGAAATTGTCATAAGTTTATCCTAAACTAATTGCTATGTACAATTACTAGATGTAAACAAGTGAAGTTAACAAATATATAACCTATAATTGCATTAATTCAGTATGATAATGGATATTCGTCTATTTTGTGCCGCCATTCCATCCGCAACAACGTGATCTGTGTCGGCTTTTCCGGATACTTCAACGATTTGCCTTGGCTCGAATTGATTTTCAATCAATAGTCGGCGCGCTCGGTTGGCTCGGTCTGAGGACAACTCCCAGTTAGAATATTGCCCAACTCCAACAAAAGCTCGCGCATCCGTATGACCGACAATTTTTATATTATTTTGTACATCGCTAAAAGCGCTAGCGACAATGGCAATCAACTGGTGCATCAAAGGTGATGGTTCCGACTTTCCGACGGAAAACAGTGGTTGATTATCACCATCTATCAGCTCAATAACAAGTCCCTCTGGACTCATTTTGACTTGTAGATGTTTCGAAATTTCGCGGTTTTCTTCACCCATTACATCGGCCATGGCGGCAAGGTTTTCGAAATCGGATGTGTCAGTTTTCTCACCCGCATCAGGTATATCGTTATTCGGGAATGTCCGCTCCGCGTCCGCGCCAGTTCCATTACGCGCTTGGGTGTCTTCAGTAAATATACTGTCACCATTCAGAGCATCTGCCCCACCACCCGAAACAGCCGCCAAAGGGATGTTGGGATTAAAGTAATCGGATATGCCCTTGCGCTGTTCTTCGGTCGTGGCATTGAGAAGCCACATCAGCAAGAAAAATGCCATCATCGCTGTCACAAAATCCGCATAAGCAACTTTCCATGCACCGCCGTGATGGCCATCTGCCTTATATATTTTCTTCTTGCGGATAATGATTGGCCGCTGGCAATCGCCCATACATGCGCTCATGATATTTCCTATATATTATATTCATAAATACTTAAGGTTGTGTATGTACGCCAAAATGCTGAATGCCCACATAAGGGATATGGTTTCGAAATAGTTATTCTTAAAAATAATTGACTAAGATAGGGAATGTATGAGTGTATTGAGGAAAAAACTGGCGAGCGAGGCGCCGCTGCCAAATTCGTTTGAAGACATAGGCATATTGTTTTCAGATATACAAGATAGTTGGGCGAAAGTTTTTGGCGATACATTAAAAACCGAAATGTCGGCCAAGGGCATTTCTTTTTCGGGGGGGAATTTGAAAACACTTGCGGACGGCGCAACGGGTTTGTTTTATGCATTGGGTATATCTGAGGGTGTATCTGGCGAGAGTTGCGGCATCTTGCTCGAATTTTCAAGCGCCCTAGCCGGCCATTGTGTAGACGCACAATTTGGCGCTCAGGACAAAAGCGACAGGCCAGCTACCCAGTTAGATTTAATTCTCATGCAACCGAACGCCGATAAGGTTCTGCAAGAGCTTATGGCTCTGGAAGCTCTGCCGAAAACCAGTCAAATCTGTGGCCGTTGCATTGGCTTTGAAGCTTTGCCGCAAACGGGCCTTGAATTTGATGTGCGTAAAAAGTGGGTGCGTATACAGTTTAAGATCGCGGCGGACATTGAATATCTGATCAACATTTATTGCACCGAACTGATGATGGAAAAACTAGGGGTATTAGCTCACTTAAATATTACTCAACAGATTATTGACCCAACCGACCCTTGGTCTACGCATATGCGCAGTAGTGTCATGGATACATCCCGTATGCTGGAAGTCGTGATTGAGGACGTGAACATGTCAATCGCCGAATGCACGAGGCTAGAGCTGGGTCAAATCATTGCTCTACCTGGCGCAACCCACACAAGGTTAAATGTCAACACTCGTTCTGCCCACGGTGTGCGGGTTTTGGCAACATCAACTCTGGGCGCGTACAAGGCTAACAAAGCAGTGAAATTATTGGATGACATTGACCCCGCATTTTTTGCTGGATTTACAGAATTAGAGTCTGTGACCAATTAGGACAACGCGTTGCTCACGATTAATTTACAGCTGTACCGAGAATATTAATAGTTTAGCAATCTTACCGGGTTATCTAAGCACATGAACGCAATACTGGGAATAATCTTAACGCTTTTTATGGTCTTCGGCGGGTTTTTACTTGCAGGCGGCAATATGGCAGTGATCATGCACTCGGCTCCTTATGAGATGATGATCATTGGTGGAGCGGCCATCGGAGCCTTTCTAGTTGGCAATGATATGGCCGGCGTCAAGCACACTGTAGGCGATATTGCCGCCGTGTTCAAAGGGCCGAAATGGAAGAAATCCGACTATAATGATTTACTGTGCCTGATGCATGAATTGGTTCGAATTTCTCGCGAAAGCCCAGTTGAAATCGAAGCCCATATTGAAGATCCGCAAGCTTCCGATTTATTCCAGAAATATCCACGGATTTTGAAAGATACAAATTTCATCGAGCTTATTTGCGATACAATTCGGTCCATGATCATGAATTTCGACGATGTGTATCAGGTCGAAGAATTGCTGGATAAGCAACTGGAATCCATTAAAGAAGAAAAATTGCACGGCTCCCACGCCCTACAAACCATGGCAGACGCCCTGCCCGCTCTCGGTATTGTCGCGGCGGTTTTGGGTATTATTAAAACCATGTCTTCTATTGATAAACCGCCGGAAGTACTCGGTGAGATGATCGGTGCTGCCTTGGTCGGGACGTTTCTCGGCGTGTTTCTGGCCTATGCATTGGTTGGCCCCTTTGCCACCAAAGTTAAGGCTCTACGCGAACAAGAACATTTTTTCTACGCCCTGATCCGCGAAGTATTGGTGTCCAGCCTTCATAAAAACCCAACAAACATTTGTGTAGAGGTGGCCAGGCGCAGCGCACCCAAACATCACCGTCCGAGCTTTAACGAGGTTGAAGAGGCCTTAAAAGCATTAAAGAAGGCTGCGTAATGGGCAAAACGTTCCTCATATTAAGCGCAAGTATTGGTGCTATGATATTGCCCATTTGGGCCACTGCACAGACGGTGGATACGCGGAAAAAAGAAAACCTGAGCCAAACCGAACAAAGATTGAAGGATTTGATCAACGCAGCAGCAAAGCAGAACCTGTTAGAGGTCAAACGCAGCAAGCCGGGTGCTCCCACCACCCGGCAGGTTGTGTCTCAAAAACTGGCTTCCAAACCGGATGCTGCGACGACCTGCGGTACAGAAAACCTATTCATGTTCCCAGACAAGACCCGCGTAGAGACCTACGCAGAATTACTGTTGCTGAAAAGCGCTATGGTCACAGGTCCGGATCAGATTGACACAGAAAAAGCGCAAACCCTAGCACTCGCGTATTTGGGCTTAGGTTTTGCCGATGAAGCGATCAATATCGCTGGCTACCTAGCGCTAGAAAAGCAAGCTGCCATTACCGCCATGGCGCACATCATTGACGGAAAGACAAGTGCAAACCCGCGTAGTATTTTGGCGAAAAATATCGATTGCTTTGAAGCCGCACGTCTCTGGTATAACTTGGTACAAGAAAACTACACACCGCTTTCAACCACCAACCTCAACCATTTAAAAAATCTACCTGATAAATTGAACGCAATATTGACGCTTCAATTGGCTTTAAAGGCTGTAAAAAACGATGATATACGCACGGCAAAAACTCTCTTTGCTGAACTGCAATCAGCCACCCAAAAACATGACAATTACGATGCAGAGATCTCTGATTATTTGCAAGACGATGCCTATCAATTTCTGGCAGCATTGCTGGCCATGCAAAACGAAAACAGCCGCAGGGCAGGTGTTCGTCAATTACAGGCACTCGCGAGCCGTGAAAGCGCTTACCAAGCACAGGCACTGCAAGCTTTGGCGGAAAGCCGCAATCTATACCCTGAATATTTGCAAGACCTGGAAAGTGTGACACAAACCTATTCCGAGCAGCCCACTGGCAAGCAAGCCCAGGCGCAGAAGATAAATTATTTGGCGAGCCAGCATCAATTCTCAAACGCAATATCCATAACTCAAGACAATTTCGAACCAGGCAGCGAGTATTTCACCCAAAGTGTTATTGTCATCAGCCAACATATTCAGTCCAGTCTTTTGACAGATGATGTCAATTTAAAGCTGGGCGCGCTGGATGCGTTACTGAGTTTCGCAGGTTTTTTTGCACATTTAGCCAATAAAAAACCGTTGCAACATGCAGGTGTCAACGCTTGCGTGAGCCTTGGCTTACCTAAATTGATACCGGAAATTCTACCCCCTGCCCAGTGGCACGAATTGAACGATACAGCATTAATATTTCTGTCTCTACAAACATCGGGACGTAATTTAAATATTCCCAAACGCATTTACGCAACACCCGCGCTCGTAGCCAGAGACATCCACACGGCATTTGTCCGCAAAAACCCGAAAAAGGCTCGCGCCCTGCGCGGCAGCACGCTAAAATCCGAACCTGTGCATAGCGCCTATGCGCAAGCAGCTTGGAACAATGGATATTGGTCGCTAGCGCGAGAGGACAGCTTGCAAACTTCGGGCGCATTAAAACTTGCTGCCAGTCTTAGCGTCCTGTCCCCAACTTTGATTAACAACCTTAAACCAGGCGGACTTTCGGATCTAACCTCCTTACAATCTTATCTGGACGGTGATTTGAAAATCATCCGTTCTTATCTTCTACCCGCCGCTGCAACAGCCACTTCCAAAACAGAGGCCGCAAATGGATAATTCCAGTTATATCAGTATTTCGCGCCAATCGGGTTTGCTAAAAGAAATGAATGTTATCGCCAACAATATCGCCAATGCGTCTACCACAGGCTTTCGCCGTGAAAGCGCAATCTTCAGCGAATTTGTTGTGCAAGCAGGCGCTGACAATCCTGCCGCTCACTCCAACCATATGAAATCAAGTGTAGCGATTGGACGTCTTGGCGCCCATTATAGCGATTTCACGTCGGGCAGTTTAAGCCGCACGGGCGGCGCGCTTGACCTTGCCATTGAGGGCGATGGGTTCTTTCTAATCGGCACGCCGGACGGGGAACATTTGTCCCGTGCTGGTCGGTTTATGACAAACCAAGACGGCTCGCTGGTGACACCAGACGGACATTTTGTCCTCGACGAAGCGGGCAGTTCTATCCAGATACCGCCGGACGCGGGCCTAATATCCATTGGTGGTGATGGTACGATCAGTGCAGGCGGCGCGCCTCTCGGCAAGATCGGCCTTGTAAACGCTAATCAGGCTAATCTCACGCGCATCGGCGGCAATTTATGGCAAGCAAAAGACGGCTTTACGCCCGTAGAAAACCCAACCATCGTCCAGGGTTATTTGGAAGATTCCAATGTCAATCCGGTCTTGGAAATGGCCCGTATGATTGAAGTTCAGCGCGCCTATGAAGCGGGACAAAAATTACTTGAAATCGTAGACGAACGCGTCGCTAAAACCATCAGTGCAATAAGACAACCACCGTAACGAACATCTTAAACACTAAAGTGCAAGAGCACAAAACCAGAGAGGGAGGATCCCGATGAATGCTTTGAAAATAGCCGCGACCGGCATGGCGGCACAACAAATCCGCGTCGATGTTATCGCCAATAATATTGCAAATATGAGTACCACGGCCTATGCGCCACGTGTCGCGGAATTTGCCGATTTATTGTATCAGCAAAATTTAACGCCGGGCGCATTGTCCTCTCAAACCGGGGAAATCGTACCGGCGGGCATCCAAATGGGCATGGGGGTACGACCGTCCACCGTGTCCTTGCAAATTTCCCAAGGCTCACTAGGGCCAACGGGCGGCGATCTTGATCTCGGAATTGAAGGGCGCGGATATTTTGAAATCTCCCTGCCCAGCGGCGACAGTGCCTATACCAGAGACGGCAAGTTTAACCGTTCGGCAGAAGGTTTGATGGTTAGCGCTGACGGTTTTGCCTTGGCCGATAATATCACTATTCCGAATGATGCCAGGCGCATCGTTATTAGTCGCGACGGCGAGGTTTCGGCGTTCTTTGACAATGTGGTCGGTGGACAAACTATTGGCTCTATCACCATGACCGTATTTGCCAACGAAAAAGGGCTGGAAGCCCTAGGCGGGAATTTGTTTCGCCAAACCGATGCGTCCGGCACGCCGATCGCAGGGCAACCGGGTAGCGAGGGTATCGGGTATATGCGCCAAGGTTATCTTGAAGATTCCAGCGTCGATGTTGTTGCCGAAATATCCGAGTTGATCGAAGCGCAACGCGGTTACGAGTTGAACGCCAAAGTCATCACCGCTGCCGACGAAATGTACTCGGCCACCACACGGATAAGGTAGAGGATAAAAAGATGAAAATATTTATCCTGACCGCCATGCTTCTCTGCCCGGCATATGCTAGCGCCAGTGAAGTCACCGCCAACACGACCCTTAGGCGCGGCACGATGTTAACGACAAATAACATTTCGATCACAGAGAAAAACACCAATGGCCAACACGAATTTATTGGACAAGAACTCAACCGCACGGTTTACGCCGGGCATGTAATTGATACTTCTTATGTCCGCTCTCCGACCCTGATCAAGCGCAATGCACAAATCAACATGGTCTACTCTTTCGGTGCATTACAGCTAACCGCTAAAGGGCGCGCCCTACAGACTGGCAGCAAAGGGGACCTCATATCGGTGATGAATTTAAGTTCTCGCAAAAAAATTACTGCAATTGTCACCGGAATAGACATGGTGGAGGTGGGCAAATGAAATATGTGTTGTTAACACTCATGAGCGCAGCAACATTATCAGCGTGCGCAACACCAAAGCCGCTCGCGCCGCCCAAAGCATTGCCAATTAATTGGCGCATGGACGAAACCACCCAAGTCAACCGTCCGGGCACTATCCCTGAACAAACTGGCGCACCGCAAACCACCTCCCTTTGGAGTGCGGCACCCCGCTCGCTGTTTGGAGATAGACGCGCCAGTCAACTTGGTGATATTCTAACCGTGGTCATTGAAATCGACGAAGAAGCCCAGTTACAAAACTCTGTGTCTACTAACAGCACATCCCAGAAGAACCTGGAGGTCGGTTCGTTTTTCGGCCTGCCGGAACTGGTGGCAAAACTCCTGCCCACTGGCGCCAGCCTCAAACCAGCCGTGGACATAGGCGGCTCGGATACACTTACAGGTAATGGCAATATTTCGCGTAAGGAAAAATTGACATTACGCCTAGCGGCACGGGTTCATGAAGTTTTGCCCAATGGCTATCTTGCGCTCACTGGGCGTCAAGAGATTATTGTCAACAATGAGGTGCGGCATTTACAAATCACGGGCATTGTCCGCATCGCCGACATTTCTCGCCTCAACACGATCACCTATGACAAGATCGCCGAAGCCCGTATTTTTTATGGTGGGCGCGGGCAACTTACCACCGCTACACAAAGTAAAACCGGCAATAAAATCATCCGGAAAATTCTCCCGTTTTAGGACACACCATGATAAAAAGCATGCTCTTCCCCATCGTTCTCATTATCGTTGTTATAGTGGGCGGTGTCAGCGCAGACTTTCTGCGTGGCAACAGCCTTAGCGACAGCGCTGAAAATTCGTCCAGTTCAACGTCTAAGAAAAAACCCTCAAAGGACAAAAAAGACGCTGGTCATGATACCAAAAAAGACAAGAAAAAAAAGAAAAGTAAAAAGAAGAACAAAAAGGACAAATACGACGAGGCTAAAGATGAGTACGGAACTTCCCTCGATAAAATTACTTATATGAAATTCAAACGCCAATTTGTAGTGCCTGTCATGAACGGCGGAAAAATAGAATCTCTGGTTTTACTCAATTTAAATTTAGAGCTGGGCGCAGAAGCACCAGGCAACGCGTATACGCTGGAGCCAAAACTTCGGGATTCTATCATGCGCGAACTTTTGACCTTATCACACGGCGGCGCATTTTCCCACGATTTAACCAGCGCCGAGACATATGACAAATTACAAACCTCTTTGCTAGCGGCCAGCGAGAGAGTTATTACCGAAGGTGTGAAAAGTGTCCTGATACTGGATCTCTCCAGGCAAGATCAATAAAAAAAGGGCAAAGGAAATAAAGGCCAATGCCAATAAGACCAAGGGTCATATTGGCATGGTCAAGAGAGTTACGCCGCCGTATCAATATTGCCTGCGCTATTCTCTACAGTCTCTTCTCCTGGCGTGAGAAGTTCTATTTGACGGATGAGCAAAGCTGCAATTAATTCCAAAGAGTTATTACCCTTTGCCTGTAACTCTAAATTTGTAAATGTAGCCAATTGTTCGACAAATTGTGTCGAGTCGAGAGGGGCAAGCGGGTCTTGGTTTTGTATTTGCGCGGTCAGCAATGTCAGGAAAGTTGAAAATTCTTCTCCTGTGCTTTGTTGTGTATTGCTCACAGCGGTAATTTCATTTCCTTCATTGCCGAGAGGAAGTTTTTCCTTACTTGGCGGTGCAGCCTGCCCCTGCAAGAGTTTGAGCGTTGCGTTAATATCCATTTTCTACTCCTATAGAATTAAATCGATCTGCGATGTTTCTTGGTTCATATGAGAACGCACTGGATGTGGTATTTCGCTTGAGGCTTGCGGATGTAATTCCGCGTCTCCTTTTGCCAAATTCCATAAATTTTGACTAGATTGTTTGTGTTGGTTTTTCGTATTTGCCGCACTTTCAGAATTCTTATCATTTGAGGCCTCGAAGTTCAGATCTATATTATCAAAACCACCGAGTTTGAGCTGCGCAAATAGCATGTCGGATTTTTGCCGCAGCACCACCATGGTTTCCGGGTTATCTGCTACAATATTGGCGACAACCCGCTCTCCCGTGTCGAAGCTAAACCGAATTTGTACCCGGCCAAGCTCGGCGGGCGACAACTGGACAATAATATCCTTGGGCGTGTTGCCGGGTTGGTTTTTAAGTGTAGCCATTTCCGCACTGACCCCTGCAAGCAAGGGCACGCTGATTTGTGAGATAATGGTTTGCGCCGTACTCGCTTGCAAAATATTACCCTGGCCTAAATTATTGCTCTGTGTCTGTGGTGCCGCAAGGGGCACTATCTGAAGCTGATGACCTGTCTCGACATTTGGTAGTGGTAGAGTTTTATCCAATTTAATGTTTGGGATGTTTTCTTGCACAGCATTATAGCTTGGCACGACATTACTTTGGATCTGCTGTGTGGATGCAAGTATTTGCGCCATCGCAGGGGTCGCCAAATTTGGTTGCTTTGGCAGTGTTGCCACAAGGGCGGCGTCCTTGGCCTGCAACACTTCGCTCTTCTCTAGTCTTATGATAGATTGGGTGCTGGCTATCTCCCCAAATTCTTTGCTGTTTATAATAGCGTTAGCGACCCATATTGTTTCGGAAGAGACAGAGGAAAATTTATCTTGCTTAGCGAAAATATCCTGAATAGGGGTTTTTGTATCAGCCGTTATATTATTTACTTGTGCTACATTATTGCCATGACTGCTATCTAGTTTTGGCAATATATTAATGGGATCTATCCGGTCTGGATTAAGCTCTAATACATTTAGTTTCACCTCCACATTAACGGCTAGCTCCGTAGATGGTTCAACCATTTTGAGGTATGAGGGCAATTGGGCGGACATAGCCAACGCACCGCCCTCATTTGAAGCAATTGCTGTAGGCAAGACGTTCGGTGCACTCTCTACATCTTCAAGCTTCGTAAACAACAAAGAAAAAATTTCGGGATTGTCTTCAGATTTTCCCTGTTGACCAGATAACGTTTCTAGCAAGCCGACCTGGGGCGCTGGTTCGGCAAATATATTTAAAACGTCGGTGGCTATATCATTCATACTGAGAAACTAAATCCACATGTTTAATTCTATGTTAACGTGTATATTATTATTTACGCCTATGAGCAATATACTCGACATGCCTGCACTACCCGCGTCGATAACCGTGCAATTATCTAAGACACCCACTCAAATGAACCGCGACACTGAAGCCAGAGAAACTGCTCAGAAATTCGAATCCGCCTTCATCGCCCAAATGCTACAATATAGTGGCCTCGGCAAGGCACTGACGAGTAGCGGCGGCGAAGATATGCAAAGCTTTAGCCAATTTTACCTAGAGGCCTTGGCCGAAAAAATATCCGAGAGCGGCGGCTTCGGGATTGCTGATAAAATTTACGCCCACATGAAAAACAAAGAGGAAAATTATGACGAGCTTGGCAAATTGTAACCGAATTATCTCTGAACTCATGCTACTGATAAAGACCGACATCAAGCAATTGCGCGGTGGAGATTATCAAGAAGTTCAAATTAGATCCCGCTTGAAAGCAGAAAAAACCGCAATGCTGGAAACGTATCTATCCGCCTTTGCCCGTGATGTAAATTACCCGGCGGCTATAACAATGATAACAAACCAGCTGGCGCGCCTCAACGCGCTGAGCCTAGAAAACGGACGCTTATTAATGGCCATGTCTAACGGCATCAAATCAGCTAGAGAGCGCATTCGTCAACTGCAAAACATCCCAGCACAAGTGGGTGCATACGGTCAAAATGGGCGCGCGCTGACTTTTATGGAAGACCCGGCAACCAGCGAAGATAAATTTTAATTTCCCCGTTAAGAATAAATTATCCTTTTAATGCAATAAAGTTTTACAACCTAAGAGGGTTATTTTGCGCTCGCAAAATGTGTCAGGACGACGTAGGGAACCAGCTTGTTTACATATGCAGGTTCGTACTTTTCCCAATGGTGGGGGAGGTATTCTTTAATCGCCTACTTTCATTAGTTAGGTATAAAAATTAGGAAAAACCTATGTCCAGTATTTTAACAAACTCTAGCGCCATGGTGGCCCTTGAAACTCTTCGGGGTATCAATAAAGGCATGAACCAGGTACAAAACGAAATCTCTACCGGTAAAAAAGTCGCCAATGCAAAAGATAATGCGGCCGTATTTGCCATATCAACAGTCATGAGTGCAGATGTCGCGTCTTTTGACAAAATCTCTGATAGCCTGAACCTTGGATCGGCCACAGTCGGTGTCGCACGTGCGGCTTCTGAACAAGTTGTTGATATTTTAAGCGAAATGAAAGGCCTGATCGTCTCTGCTCAAGAAGACAATGTTGACCGTACAAAAATTCAAACAGATGTTGCAGCTTTGAAAAGCCAAATCGACACCATCGTTGGAGCCGCACAGTTCAATGGGCAAAACCTTCTTAAAGCGGGTGGTTCTATTGACGTTCTTGCATCACTTGATCGCGATTCGTCTGGTGCGGTTACCGCAAGTAATATCAATGTATCACGTGTCAGTTTGGAAACGGGTGCGCTAACACTCGGTACTGGAGCAACTATTGCCGGTGCAACATCTGTTGCTGCGAGTGCGGCTACAATTGCTGCTGGCGCTACGGAAACCTTTACATTCACCGCAGGTGCAACATCTGCCGGTGATAGCTATTCTCTCACCATTGGCAGTTCTACAGTCAATTACGTCGCCCGTGACGGTGATACTCTTAATGATGTTGCCACAGGTGTAAAAGCTGCAATTGATGCGGCTGGAATTGCAAACGTTTCTGTCGATCTGACAACTGTTGCAGATCCAACAGCCGGTAACCCGGTTATTTCTGTTACAAATGGTGGTGCTGGCAGTATTGGCTTCGCAGTAGCTGGTCAAACAGAAGACGGTACTTATGGTGGTGGTCTTTCCGCCCTTGATACGTTAACCGTTGCAACTGATGTTGGTGCAACATCAGCTCTGGGCGCAATTGATGCGCTTTTAACCACAGCAATTGATGCCGCCTCCGGGTTTGGTTCAGCGCAAAAACGGATCGAAATTCAAGGTGAATTTGTCAACTCTTTGATGGATAGCATGAAGGTCGGTATTGGCGCACTTATAGATGCAGACATGGAAGAGGCTTCTGCGCGTCTTCAGTCTTTGCAAGTGCAACAGCAATTGGGCGTACAAGCGCTTTCAATCGCCAACCAAGCTCCACAATCTCTCTTGTCATTATTCAGATAGATTTTGGCATTATATAATTCAGCTCAGAGCGCTTTGGCGCTCTGAGTTCCCTCTTTACCGACTACAGTCCAGGAAGGAACTTCGTCAAAATGCACACTTCTGAGATGGCCATGAAAGGCTATAAAACCACACAAAAACATATGGGTTCAGACATTGAACTGGAGCTAAAAATTTTCACAGACATTACGGGCAGGCTGGCTGGGGCAGATGTAGCTAAGCCCGGCGGCATTAGTGAACTGGCCGAGGCCGTTCAAGACAATGCCCGGCTTTGGAACCTGATATTTCTCGACCTAACCAGCGCGGACAATCAATTGGAGCAAACCTTGAAATCCGGCCTTATTTATTTGGCAGAGTTCACACGCCAGCACACAACAAAGGTTCTACAAGGCGAGGCAAGACCAAATATCCTCATCGAAATTAACAAAAATATCATTTCTGGCAAGCGCGACTATTTCAACCGCGCCGCTAAAGTGGCGGCAGCGTAATGAGTGGTCTTATGCTCAGCTTGAAGGCGGACGAGAAGTTTCTCGTCAATGGCGCCCTTGTCCAAAACGGCCCCAAACGCGGCCAAATCCGCCTGCCTGACAACAATGTTAATGTCTTGCGTTTGAGCGACTGCTTACACCCGGACGAGATTAACACACCCGTGCGCAGGGCTTATTATTTGGCACAGCTTATTTTATCCGGTGACGCTGAACGTGACGCTGGAAAATTAAAGTTAACAGCAGCCCTATATGAACTCGACAAAGTTTTTGCTGGTACGTCGCTCGAAACACAGATTTCCAAGGCATTGTTGAGCGCCGCTGAAGAGCGCTATTATTCTGTTCTGGTTACGCTCAAACGTGTCTTGCCAATTGAGCAGCAACTTCTGCGCCCGGCCGCAAGCAAAACACATCATAACAAATTGGCCAGCGCCAGCTAATGCCGTTTGCGCCCGTCATACCCCTCGGTGGTCTCGGTGGCTGGCGGTTTCTTGAACGCACTCAGGACACACAGCAAGCCTTGTTTAACCGCTCCCCTGACATCCAGCGCGAAGTTGACTATTTCAAAGAGAATATTGGCAACATTACCAGCTCAGCGGAATTGGTTGGTGATCGCCGTCTTCTTGCCGTAGCTTTAGGCGCGTTTGGATTATCCGACGAGATAAACAAACAAGCCTTTGTGCGCACCGTCATTGACGGCGGTACATTTGATCCAAGGTCATTTGCCAACCGTTTGGGCAATAGCAATTATCTGGAATTTGCCAAAACCTTTTCCTTTGGTAATGAGGGCGGTTTTGTAGTAACGACAAACCGTACCAACGATATAGCCGACAAATTTCTAACCACCCAATTTGAAGAAGCGGTTGGGGAAGTAGATAATACCATGCGTTTGGCTCTGAATTTCAAACGCGAAATGAGCGATCTTGCAGGGCAAGGCCTTACAAAAGATACGGGGTGGTTACGCGCTATGGGTTCACTGCCTATTCGCGCCGTCCTAGAATCAGCCTTTAACTTGCCAAAACAGTTTTCCCAAATAGGTCTCGATCAACAAAAAGAGGTTCTCATTAGTAAGGCCAAACAGTACTTTGGTGGCGACAGTGTGGATATTTTCTCAGATCCCGAAATTCTGGACGATATGGTTAGGCGGTTTCATTTACGCGAACAGATTAACAACGGCCCGGACGCCTCAACGCCCGGCTTTGCCGCGCTCAGCATCCTACAAGGTAATTTTGGCGGTGGTCTTGGATCTGGCGGGATATTAAACCTGTTCCTTTCCAACACCTGAGTTTTCCCGATCTTGCAATATCGCTTCAAGGGCTGCGAAACTATCGGTGGCATTCCCGCACTGTTTTAACGTCATAAACTCGTCTAAAGTCTCATATTTAACCACAGCTTCGTCTAAAAGTTGATCACTACCCGCTTGATATAGCCCGGCGCTGATCAGTGTCCGCGCGTTTTCATAAGCACCAATCAGGCGTCTGGCGTGGGTTAGGTGTTGATTTTCTGTACCGGACGCGCATTCCGGCAATGAACGCGATACGCTACGCCTTATATCTATAGCCGGATAACGCCCTCGTTCGGCAATATCGCGGTCAAGAATAATATGCCCATCAAGGATACCGCGCACCATATCGGCAACAGGCTCTTCCATATTGGAGCCTGCAACCAACACGCTGAACACGGCAGTAATATCGCCGCTGCCAACCGAGCCAGGCCCGGCGCGTTCGCACAATTGCGCCAGCGCCTGAAATGTTGACGGTGGATAAGCGCGCAAGGAAGGTGTCTCTCCCGCACTCAGCGCTACACTACGGTGCGCCTCCGCAAAGCGGGTAAGACTATCGAACAGCAATAAGACATGCTTGCCTTGGTCTCTGAAATATTCGGCGCTGGCCATAGCCAGCAAAGCCGCACGTAATTTCAACGCTGGCGGTTCGTCGGAAGTGGCAACAAAAACTATTGATTTTTTCATACCCACCTCCCCTAGGGCTTTCTCTGTAAATTCCCGCACCTCTCGCCCCCGCTCGCCGACCAGAGCCAATATCACCACATCGGCTTGATTGCTTTTCGCCAAGTCCGCCAGCAATGTGGATTTTCCAACACCTGAACCTGCGAACAAACCAAGCCGCTGGCCACGGCAAAGCGGTAAGAATGTATCTATTGCCGCAAGTCCCGTATCTAGCCGCTTTCCAATTGCCTTGCGGTTAATCGGTGGGACACTGTTCAGCGGATAAATTTCACCACCTTGTACAGGATAACCACCGTCCAGACCGCGCCCGGTATGATCCAAAACCTTCCCGACCCAGCCCCAGCATGGCCGTGGTTCTTGCGGCCCAAGATATACGGCTTTTGCGCCTAAACTTAGCCCTGTCAATTGACCATAGGGCGTAACAACCACATCTTGCTGGTCTATACGGATGACTTCCGTGCGCACGGTTTGACTATCTTTGGCAGATATGTCTATTTGATCGCCGATTTTCGCCCGCCCTGACAATCCTTTTATGGTAATACTGTCCGCCGATATAGCGCGGACAATACCGTAAATCTGTATCGGTAAATCTATCACATCTGCAAAAAATTGCTTCTCTAACAAAGTCGGCATATCTCCCCCTTTATATAATGCATTAATATTTTGTTCAACTTATAGAGGTAAGTGTTAGATAATCGTTAACCATAGGACTTGGTGAATTGAGTAGGAACACAGATGATCAATGATTTAGCACTCTTAAAAACCACATCTGCAATGGCGGGACATGCGGCGCGGCGCCATGCTGTGCTTTCTGAAAACATTGCGAACGCTAATACACCTGACTTTAAGGCCAAAGACCTGAAGCCTTTTGCCGAAATTTACAAACAATCCGCGCAATCTGGCGCCAGCTTGGCCGCACTGTCAATGTCTTCACAATTGGTCGAGACAGTAGGGAGCGCAGACCCCAACGGCAACACCGTATCACTAGAAGGTCAAATGCTGACCTCGGTGCAAACTGTGGGAAAACACGACCTCGCCCTGCTGATGTACCGCAAAACCCTGGACATGATGAAACTAGCCATTGGCAAAAATATATAGGGGTAAAAACATCTAACCGTTCAGATAGGAAACAATATGAGTAATAATTTAATTTCATCTGCCATGGCCTCTGCGTCCCAAGGCATGCAGGCACAATCTTTTCGTTTACGTGTGGTCAGTGAAAACCTCTCCAATGCCGATACCCACGGCTATAAACGCAAAATGGTCACGTTCCAAAACCAGTTTGATGCCAAAACGGGTAAGGATATTTTATCTATCGGCAATGTGACGCTTGACCAGAGCATGGGCGAACGCCTGTTTGACCCTGCCCACCCGCTTGCCGATACCGGGGGCTATGTCAACATGTCCAATGTCGATATGATGATCGAATTGTCTGATGCCCGCGAAGCCAACCGCTCCTACGAAGCCAATCTAACCACCTTTAACCAAGCCCGTAAAATGTATAGCGGACTTCTCGATTTAATCCGGAGATAGCTATGGAAATCTCAAGCCTCGGCGCACTACGCCAATACCAAAGCGCCCAAGAAGCTCTTAAGCCCGAAACAACAACCACGACCAATACTAGCGACAAAGACAGCGCCTTGGCTAAAGGCGTGGAAGAATTTTCGGAAGTATTCAAAGCCGTCGAACAATCCGTTCAAGGCTTAGCTAGCGGACAAGCCGATGCCCATTCTGTAGTTGAGGCGATGGCCAATGCAGAGCTGGCGCTTGAAACAGCGGTTACAGTTCGCAACCGTGTTGTTGAAGCCTACCAAGAGCTTCTGCGCATGCCCGTTTAGGCGCAACCGTATATGAGCCTGTCCGACATACTCTCCATCTTGCGCGAATTCCTATGGGGCGCAGCCTTGATGTCTGCCCCTATTTTGATCACAGCCTTGATAGTTGGGTTAATTATTGGCCTGTTGCAAGCCTTGACCTCTATCCAGGAAATGACTTTGACCTTTGTGCCAAAATTAGCCGTGATGCTGTTGGTTTTTTTCATCTCGGCGGGCTATATGGCTCGCATTATTTTAACACTGTTTGACACGCAGGTTCTCCCGATCATTGCGGGGAACTGATGGCGACCAAATTTTCTCTCAAAAACCTATACGACCCGACCGCCGCAATGGCTTTGGCGTTGATGGTCATTATCATCATGATGGTTTTACCCGTGCCGAGTTGGATATTGGACATCGGCCTGACCGCTAGTTTCGCCTTTGCTATCCTGATCTTTATGATCACTTTGTTCATAGAAAAACCGTTGGACTTCTCTGCTTTCCCAGCCGTGTTACTAGCCTCTCTATTGTTGCGGCTCTCCCTCAATATTTCGTCGACAAAATTGATCATTGGCCAAGGCCATACCGGGCCAGACGCGGCGGGCGGGATTATCGCAGGCTTCGCCCAATTCATTATGGGCGGGGATGTGTTTCTCGGGCTTATTGTCTTCACCGTGCTGATCATTGTCAACTTTATGGTCATCACTAAAGGCGCGGGCCGTATGGCCGAGGTTGGCGCACGTTTTGCCCTAGACGCCATGCCGGGCAAACAATTGGCAATTGATTCGGATCTAGCTGCGGGCGCTATTTCCCACGAAGAAGCAAGCCTGCGCCGCAAGACTGAGCAAGAAGAGACGGCATTTTTGGGGTCTCTCGACGGTGTATCCAAATTCATGAAAGGTGATGCAATAGCCGGTCTGTTGATCACACTTCTCAATCTGGTCGCAGGCATTGCTATTGGGGTCGGGGTACATCAAGTCAGTTTCTCAGATGCAATGACCAATTATTCAATGCTTACAGTCGGGGATGGGTTGGTGTCGCAAATCCCTGCCGTGATAATTTCCATTGCCGCCGCGCTCTTATTGGCCAAGGGAAAAGAAGAAGGCACGGTTGATGGTACTTTAATCAAGCAACTTTCGGCGCACCCGTCCGCATTGGCCGCAGTCGCATTAATCCTCGTGGTATTCGCGTTCTTCCCGGGCTTACCTTTTCTGCCGTTTATGGTTGGTGCAGTAGGCATCGGGTTTGCGGCGTATAAAATCCATAAAAACCGATATGAGCAAGGGCAAGCCGAAGAGACCAAAAACATCGAAGAGCAAGCGGAAGTTAAACCAGCACTCGGCGACATGTTCAACATAGACGAAATTCATTTAATATTATCAAAGGAACTGGTGCCCATCGCCATGGACACGGAAACTGGTTTTGACAAACGAGTAGAAAAAATCCGTAAATATATAGCCACCGAATTTGGCTTCCTCTTACCCTCCGTGCGGCTGACAGACAATGCTTCGCTGGCCGCTTATACCTACAAAATCATGATACAGGGCTGCGAGGTTAGCACCAGCACCATCAAGCCCGGCCATGTAATGGCACTGATAGAAGAAGGCGCACACCCGGAAATACAGGGGCAAAATTTTCGCGAACCCGTTTACCAGGCCTCGGCGCGCTGGGTAGAAAAATCCAAACGCGACGAACTGGTCATGGCAGGCCTTGCGATAGTGGAGCCTGAGGAAGTCCTCGCCACCCATTTGCTGGAAACTGTTCAAGCCCATTTTACCAAGCTTCTCAGCCGCCGATCATTGCGCGAAACTCTCGAAGCTTTCAAAGATGTATCAGACCCTGAACGGGCGCGCTCCAACACAAAAATCATCGACGAGTTTATCCCCGAAAAAGTCCCTATGGACACCCTGCAAGGCGTGTTGCGCTTACTCTTGGCAGAGCGCATTTCCATGCGCAACATTCCCTTAATCCTCGAAACTATTGCCGAAGTGAAACCGGTGATGAACTCGGTCGAACAAATCACAGAATGTGTCCGCCAAAGATTAGCCTATCAATTCATCTCTAAGCTACACGACGAGCAAGGTAGATTACCCTTGGTTCAAATTGGCCCAGACTGGGAAGCCGTATTTAGCCAACACGAAATCAAACAAGAGGATAGTCAAAAAAGAGTTCTAGCTGATATTGCCTTGCCGCCCGAGGAGTTTAACAGGTTGGCCAGTGCTGTGCAAAGTGGTCTGGATAAAAGCGCACAGGCCGGACAATATGCCGCCATTGCCACCAGCGCCCACCGCCGCCGTTTTATTCGCACCGTCATGGCCGCCAAAGGCATTCGCAACCCGGTAATATCCTACGAAGAAATTCCGCCAACAGAAAAACCTGCTATTCTGGCTGTTGCTTGAGGGGGATTTGTGGAGTTTTTGCAAATCATAGGGGATGTCGTTCTCAAGAACTTTGCCTATGTTTTTCCCGTTATGGCTATTTTTGCGCGTGTCTCCTTATTGGCATTCATGTTGCCCGGACTTGGCGAAACAGCAATTTCTATGCGGATACGACTTGCGATTAGCTTGATGTTGACATGGCTTCTGGCACCTCTGGTGGTCAAATCGGGCGCGAATATAGGTATACAGGATTGGGGTATGTCCCGTATGGCTTTGGGTATAGGGCTAGAGGCTTTTCACGGTTTCGTTTTGGGATTTAGCCTACGTGTCATGGTCTATGCCTTACAGATTGCAGGCTCGATTATATCCCAAAGCCTATCCCTGACCCAGGTGTTTGGCGGTGGTATGACCAGCGAACCCAATACGACCATTGGCACGCTATTGATGCTCAGCGGCGTGACCCTGTTGGTGACACTTGATGTCCATATACTGGCTTTCGGTCTCTTGGTGCAAACCTATGATATATTTCCGCTCGCCAGCACTCCCGACTTGGATAAACTTGCCTATTGGGCCGCAGGAAAATCTATGTCCGTGTTTAGTTTTGCCGTAGCACTGGCATTACCGTTTCTAGTTTTAAACTTTATCTATAATTTGATGCTCGGATTTTTGAACAAAGCCATGCCGCAGCTAATGGTGTCCTTCGTGGGGATGCCGTTTATCACGGGTGCTGGTATTGTTCTGTTTTCCCTGTCTATTGGCAGTATTCTAACGGTTTGGCTGAACAGCTATCAAACACATATGGCGGGTTTGTACTGATGGCAGAGGAACAAAATGAAGGTCAGGAAAAAACCCTAGATGCATCCGAGCAAAAACTGAGGAAAGCCCGGGAGAAAGGTGATATTCCGATCTCGACAGAGTTCAATACTGTAATGCTGTATATAGGCATTGGCCTCACTATTATTTTATTAGGCTCGATTGTCGCTCAAGGTGTTCTTATGGTGTTACTTGGAATGTTTGAGCATCCGGAATGGACAGCGCAAGGATTTTTAGGGGATGATAAAAGCCCGATACCTGGTTTTGTACTGCGGTCTTTGGGGCAGAGCTTATTTCCGTTCTTCGCCCTGCCCGCCGTGCTTGTGATCCTGTCTTTAATTGCCCAGAAAGCCGTTGTTTTTTCGCCCAGTAAGATTAAGCCAAAATTGTCCAAACTATCCCCCATCGCCAATGCCAAGAAAAAATATGGTCCCGGCGGGCTTGGGGAATTTTTGAAAAGTTTTGCCAAACTTTGTTTAATCGCAATAGCGGCCAGCATTTTCTTATACCGTGAATTTACCATCCTACCCACCTATAGCGACCTTCATGCCAACTCACTGCTTGAACTACTGGCGCAAAAATCTTTGCTGCTTCTACTTTATATTATTATCGGAACTACCTTCATCGCAGCTATCGATATGCCGGCCAAATGGTTGTCCCACCAAAAGAAAATGCGGATGACCCTGCAAGAAGCTAAAGACGAGAGGAAAGAGAGCGAAGGCGATCCTTATCAGAAACAACGTCGCCGCCAAAAAGCCGAAGAAATCGCCAAGACAACTATGCTACAAGATGTCACCAACGCCAGTGTTGTCATTGTTAACCCGGAACATTACGCTGTGGCTTTAAAATGGGATCGCAGTTCAGGTGAGGCGCCTCAATGCGTCGCTAAGGGTGTGGATAATATGGCGTTTCGCATTCGCGAACGCGCCAAACTTGCAGGCGTAGCCATTTACGAAAACCCGCCAACGGCGCGGGCCTTATATGCGCAAACCAAAATTGGCGAAATCATCCCTCTCGAACATTATGCCGCCGTTGCAGCCGCAATTCATTATGCCGATCAATTCGAGAATAAGGACAGATAAATGAACGATATTCTATTGGTGTTGGATATGCAACGCCAACAAGCCGAAGCAAACCTTGTGGCACTAACCCATAAAAGAGATGCATACGCTGTTCAAATTTTCGAAATCAATAAAAACATAGCGACTGTAAGTTTGGCTTCTGACAACTTATTTATGCGAGAGAAATGGCGGCGAAACCAAATCGTCCGCATTAAGCTGATTGAGAAAAAAATGCAGGCTTTGGAGCAGGATATTTTCACCAGCACAAAAATATACAAAACGGTTATCGCCAAAAATGTTGCGGCTAAAGACACCATTGAAAACCATCTTCGCAAACAAGCCTTGAGTGCCGAGGAACAAGAAACCAGTGCAAATCTCGATACATATCTTCTGACGCGAAGTCCGTAACAGGGAGGAACACAAAAAAAGCCTGCAGGATCTATGGGAATAGGCTGCAGGCTCTTAAGTTGTATGCGGTGCACTGGTATCAGGATTGAAACACCACACGGCGCAAGCTACTTTTGGCCATCACTAACGACCGATAAGCAACTTACAGTTGTATATAGGACATCAAGCGTTAACCGAGGGTAAATAGCCATTCAATTATTTCGCTAAGTCAAGCCCGATTAGGTAGTCTACTCATAATTTCACTGTTTCTGTTGGTTATAGTTTTGCGAGGGTCAACAGCATTCGTGCAATATCCGCACTGCCCGACAGGCTGTGGTCACCATTTTTGACCAGTGTTAATTCTACATCTTCACTCATCAAAGCTTCTGCGGTTTTAAGCGCATGGCCATAGGGTACACTGGTGTCCTTCATGCCTTGGATGATACGCACGGGGGCTTTGATATTTATAGGAGCGTCTAATAGCAGGTTTTCACGCCCATCCAAAATAAGCTCGCGGCTTATTTCGTAGGGTTCGTCGTAGTCGGACGGCTCATAATATATGCCTTCTTTCATTATGGTCGCGCGGATGTCGTCGCTGAAATTCGCCCACATTAGTTTCTCGGTAAAGTCCGGAGCAGGAGCGAGCAGAACGAGGGCTTTTATGCGCTTAGGTCTGGCGAGGGCGGCGAGCAAAGCCGTCCAGCCGCCCATGGATGATCCGACTATAATCTGCGGGCCTTTGGTTAGTTGATCTATTACTTGTACAGTATCCGCCGCCCAGCGCGAAATCGTGCCGTGCCTAAATTCGCCACTAGACGCGCCGTGACCGAAATAATCGAAACGGACAAAGGCGCGGCCTTGCGTGTCTGCCCACTGGTGCAAAGCACTGGCCTTGCTACCGTCCATGTCGGATTTTAGCCCGCCGCACCAAATGATGCCGGGCTGTGATCCCGCGCTTTGCTTATAGCCGATAGTGTTTGTGTCAAGCCCGCCAAACCCCGACGACGACAAATAATTTACTTTATGGGCATTTGCCATGATATGTGACTTTCTGAATTATCCGAATCGCACTTTAAAGACAGCTATGAACATACTACAAGTCTTACCGGAATTAAATGCAGGCGGCGTCGAGCGCACAACGATTGAGATTGCGCAAGCCTTAACCTCTGCAGGGCATGTGCCGCACATAGCCTGTGCTGGTGGACGGATGGAGGATGAACTTAAGGCGGCGGGCGGCATTTTACACAAACTGAACATCGGTAGCAAAAACCCGCTAACCTTGCGCGGCAATTCCAAAGCCCTGCGCGCGATCATTAAAGCCTACAATATAGACATTGTCCACGCCCGTTCCCGCGCGCCTGCCTGGCCAGCCAAGGCGGCGGCTCATAAAATGGGTATTCCATTCATCACCACCTATCACGGCATTTATAATGCCAAATCCACCCTCAAACGCGCCTATAATGCGGTCATGGCCAAAGGCGATATTGTCATCGCAAATTCCAATTTCACCAAAGCCCATATATTGAAAGAACACGGCACCACCCCAGACAAAATTGTGGTTATTCCGCGCGGCGTTGATATGGCGGTGTTTGATCCGGCTTTGGTGAACGGTGCAGAAACTGCACGTTTGAAAATTGAGTGGGGCGTTGGTGACAATCCTGTCATTTTGCTTCCAGGCAGGCTCACACGCTGGAAGGGCCAATTGGTGGCGGTGGAAGCACTCAAGCTTTTGGACGCTCAGGCCGTGCTGGTCTTGCTCGGTGATGCGCAAGGGCGAGATGAATATGTTGCAGAAATCGAAACTAAAACCGCAGAATTGGCATTGGATGGACGCGTAATTATCGCAGGGCATAGCCGCTCTATGCCTGCCGCGCTCATGGCGGCAAATGTGGTAATTTCCGCCTCCACCGACCCCGAAGCTTTTGGCCGCATCGTTGCAGAGGCGCAGGCTATGGAGCGACTGGTGGTGGCCAGCAATCACGGTGGCGCGCGCGAAACCATTATAGACGGTGCAGGTGGGTATCTTGTCACACCTGGAGATGCACAGGCTTTGGCGGACGGGATAGGAAACGTCCTCGCTCTGCCCCAATCCGAATACATCGCTCGCGCTAAAACAGCACAAAAGCGCATTGGCGCTACCTATTCAGCAACTGCCCTAAAAACTGCGACTTTGGCAGTTTATGAGCAAGCCCTCAAAAAACGCAGTGGCAAATAAGCCATACGATCCTGTAAAACCGTCGAAATCCATGATTCAGTTCTTGAAATCCCGTGTCTAAACCGCCATATTATTGCCGTACCGTAATAAATGGTGCGAATGTAGCTAATTAGGAGATCAGCATAGCCCGAAGACCACACGCCGCGCCGCCCAAAAAACGAGGTCCGCGCATAAACGATGAAATTACATCGTCCAAAGTTTTACTCATTACAGAAACCGGTGAAAAGAAAGGTGTTGTCTCTATAGACGAAGCCCTGAATTATGCCCGCTCCGTAAAACTTGATCTGGTCGAGGTTGCTCCAAGCCCTGATTTGCCCGTGTGCAAAATCTTGGATTATGGCAAAATGCGGTTTGATGCTCAGAAAAAGAAATCAGCCAATAAAAAGCGCCAAAAGAAACAACAGCTCAAAGAAATTAAAATGCGCCCAAATATCGATGTGCATGATTACAAAGTGAAAACCAAAGCCATGCAGAAGTTTTTCGACAGGGGCGACAAAGTCAAAGTCACCATCCGCTTTCGAGGCCGCGAAATGGCTCACATGAACCTAGGCCGCGACCTCCTAGACCGCGTCAAAGAAGACTTCGAAGAAACAGTAAAAGTAGAGTTCGCCCCAAAAACTGAGGGCAGACTCATGACAATGGTGCTCGCGCCTAAATAGAGTCTTCTGTCTAATATTGTGCGGCGGTTTTAATTTCTAGCAAAATTTTCCTCATGCAAATGTGGATTTTTAACCTATGCTCAACATGGCACCGCCCCGTTACAAAGCAGAAAAATAAAATCCCGACCAATCCACGATTTAGCCTGAAATATAGAAAATAATTAATTGGTTATAGCGGCTCGGCACCCCAAAGCATGGATCTGAGTGCATAGCCGCTTATATGGCTACCTAAATCTGTGACGCGGCACCAATTTTTAGTGTCGCAGTTGTCTAGGGCGAGAAGCGCACCTTTGCCCGCTGTAGCTTGTTTACGGGAATTTGAATTGGCTTTAGCGCGCAAGACAATTTCGCCGCGCACCAACACCATACGCTTTCCGTCCAAGAGCCTGCGCTTCATCCAGCTTTCATCACCGTTCACATCACGAACTTTGCGCCAGGTTTCTGTTTCGGCCACCACAATCATCGGCAAGCCCCGCCTTGAATATTGCCAAGCTACCGGATGATTGCTGCTCGGCCCGGTGCGGCCATTAGACGTCGAGTATTTTAAAGACACATAGCGCGGCACCCTAAACCCGGACGGCGTTTTGGCGGCTTTGACCCGAATCAGGCTTTTGGTCACCCGTTCATTCGGCCCCGGCACATCTTCAACAATACGGGCAATGGAGTGTTTTTTGTTTTGACTACTGGCATTTGGTAACATTTGCGCGGCGCTCGGTACCGCAACATAGATAGACAGTAAAACCGCCATTCCTACGTACTTATTTAATTTTGCGACCACAACACCACATCCTCTCGGTTCCACATATTTAAAATCATCCACAAAATTTACTTGGTTAATAAAGAGTTTATGCGCCAAGAGGATAAACGAGATGTAAACAGGGTCAATAATTTGGCAAAACTTTACTTGCTTAATTGGTGATAACAGGCTTTTTTATGTCCATGAAAATTAATAGAAAACCAAACATAATCGTCACGCGCAGATTACCCGACGCAGTACACGGTCGCTTGCTGGATTTATTCGATGCAAAGCTCAACGTGAGCGATGCGCCTATGAGCCAAGCTGAACTGAAAATCGCCGTCCAGAGCGCAGATGTCCTCGTGCCAACTGTGACCGATAGAATTGATGCGGACATAATAGCCGCCGCTGGGACGGAGCTTAAACTTATCGCCAATTTCGGTGCAGGCACAGACCATATCGACATTGCCGCCGCCCACGCCAAAAACATCATTGTCACCAACACACCGGGCGTACTAACCGAAGACACGGCGGATTTCGCTATGGCTCTAATCTTGGCCGTGCCGCGCAGGCTGGTCGCTGCCGATCGCCTGACCCGTGCGGGCGAGTTTAAAGGCTGGACACCCACCGGCATTCTCGGCCACCGTGTGCGCGGAAAGAAATTGGGCATTGTCGGCATGGGGCGCATCGGCCAAGCCATTGCCCGCCGCGCCTCCGCCTTTGGCCTAAAAGTACACTACCATAACCGCGCCCCGGTTTCCCCGCCTATAGAAGACGCGCTGCACGCAACCTATTGGCCGGACCTAGACAGCATGATGGCCAATATGGATATTATCTCTATCAATTGCCCCAGTACGCCCGAAACCTATCATTTGATCTCCGCCGAGCGTCTCGCGGCCATGCCAGCTCACGGCGTGATCATCAACACATCACGGGGCGAAATAATCGACGAAGCGGCGTTGGCGGCGGCTCTAGCCAGCGGGCAGATCGCAGGCGCAGGGCTGGACGTATATGAAAATGAACCGGATATCCATCCGGGATTGCTAGGCCTGCCCAACGTCATTTTGGCACCACATATTGCATCAGCCACCCACGAATCGCGTCTGGAAATGGGCGAAAAAGTTATGATAAATATCCGCGCCCTCTATGATGGTCACCGTTGTCCAGACCGAGTTTTGCCGCCTGAATGAAGCACGTTAATGATTTTGCCTATTCCTATCATGAAAGTATAGCCAAATATGACTGTATTTTTGGCATGCTTTTCATTTTCCTTGCATTTCGTCTGTAATCTGATAATATATAGCGGAATGGCAGAAATGCGATTCCATTCCGGTCCCTCGTTGTTGACTGATTGCAGCGGTCACACACAGAGTTTAACCGGGGCGCGTACAAGACCTTAAGACCTCCCCAGCTCTTAGCGGTGTTGTACAATAGATAACCCTGCTTCGGCCCACACACCGAAGCGGGGTTATTTGATTTTTGGAATACCGCACGCCGGACAATTTGGATCTCTCGGCAAATTTATCGTCCGCGCTTCGCCGTTTAAGCCGTCGTATAGGAATAGTTTTCCGTATAGGGGTTTGCCTGCGCCTGTTATGATTTTTATGGTTTCCATGGCCATCATGGCGCCTATGATTCCGGCCAAGGCACCGACGACGCCAACAGCGGCGCAGGTCTCGGCGTCCGGTGGTTTTTGCGGGACGAAGCATCTGTAACAGGCGCTTTTGTTGTCCATTTTAAACACGGATAACTGACCTTCAAAGCGGCCTAGCGCCCCAGTGACCAGCGGGGTATTTGTCTCTAGGCAGACGGCGTTGACCAAAAACCTTGCTTCAAAATTATCCGTCCCGTCCAGCACCACGTCATAGTCTTCTATTATGTCCCGTGCATTATCTGCATCAATGATGTGGCGGTACTCGCGTATTTTGACATGAGGGTTAATGGCCGCCAATGCGCTGGTCATAGCTTCGGTCTTTACGGTATCAATATCTTTGGTGCGAAATTGAATTTGGCGGTGCAGATTAGAGAGGGCGACGACATCTTCGTCGATAATACCCATATGCCCAATACCCGCCGCCGCCAGATATAGTCCGGCAGGGCCGCCCAGACCACCTGCACCAACAATCAGAACGCGGGCTTGTCCCAGCGCTTGTTGTCCGGCGCCGCCTATTTCTTTGAGAACGATTTGGCGGGCATAGCGTTCTAGCTCATTACGCTGCATTAAAAGTCGAAAAGCGAAGTGGAGAGATAGCGCTCAGCGAAAGACGGGATGATGGTGACAATGGTTTTACCTTTCATGTCCGCCTGTGCGCCAAGTTTAAGACTGGCGGCGATTGCAGCACCTGAAGAAATGCCTACGGGTGCGCCGTCCAGTTTCGCCGCACGGCGCGCCGTCTCGAACGCGGTTTCATTATCTATGGTAACCACTTCGTCTATCAGGCTTTCATCAAGTGTATCGGGTTTAAAGCCTGCGCCAATGCCCTGGATCATGTGGGGGCCTTTCTCGCCTGTTGACAGAAACGGGCTACCCTCTGGCTCTAGCGCCACAAGCCTGATGTCCGGGTTTTTGGATTTAAGGTAACGCCCTGCGCCTGTCAAGGTACCGCCCGTGCCGACGCCGGAAATTAGCATATCAACCTTGCCGCCCGTATCGTTCCAGATTTCCGGCCCGGTAGTTTTTTCGTGAATGGCCGGGTTGGCCTGATTGACAAATTGTCCCGGTTGGACTGCGCCGCCCATTTCCTGAACGAG
>JAKIUV010000116.1 GCA_021647375.1 Robiginitomaculum sp. | reverse complement strand
AAATTTACTCATTCTTCGTTCCTGTAAACACTCCGCCCAGCCCATGAAAAACTCCCAAAAGAAGAAATCCATAAACCGGACAAATGAAGTGCTACATAAAACGGACAATTAGAGTGCTAGCTACACAAACCTAATCAATGGTTTCCAAAAAACCTGATATATGCTAGCAATAAAACGCGGCTAAGCCGGAACGGGCTAGAGAATACGAGTTTATGAGTACACTACCATATATTTACGCACAGGTTAGCGGGCCGTTGTGGGTCAACCGATTAGTATAAAAGAGAAACTATGGCAAAAATTTTGATGCTCCTGCCCAATGCGGAATTTGACCCAACCGAAGCCGCTGTACCTTGGCATGTGCTTAGTCAAGCGGGGCACGAAGTGTTTTTTGCGACGGGCGACGGCAACCAAGCAAGCTGCGACCAGACTACCCTTAGCGGCAAAGGGCTGGACGGGATGTTGAAATCACTAGCGGCCAAACCCGAGAATGCAGACATTTATAGGTTGATGGAAAAACACGAAAATTTCCAAAATCCGTTGGCTTGGCAGGACGTAAACCCAGACGACTTTGATGCCTTGGTGTTGCCGGGCGGTCATGCGCCGGGTATGAAGCCCTATCTGGAATCAGAGCATGTGTTTGCCGTGTGCCGCAATTTCTTCGCGCGCAAAGCCCCCGTCGCCAGTATTTGCCACGGCGTGTTGGCGTTGGCGCGTAGCAAAGACGAAGATGGCCAATCTATATTACACGGCTACCAAGTCACAGGCCTCAACAATTTCCAAGAAAATATCGCCTATAAAATGACGAAGAAAACTATGGGAACCCATTACCGGACTTATCCCACTAGCGTGCAAGACGAGGTCAGTGCGGTTCTTGCTTCGGCCAAAGATTTCAAACCCGGCTCCATATACCCTGCTTTTGGAACAGCTAAAAATCCGAACAAAGGTTTTATCGTCACAGACCGGAACCTAATATCAGCCCGTTGGCCTGGTGATGTTTATAAACTGGCTCACGGGTTTGCTTCCATGCTGCGGGCACTATAAAGCTATTGAGCGGTACGCGTCCTGTCCACCATAAATGCCAAGCTGGCGAATAGGGTGTAGAGTATCCACGCGGTTATACCGACTTCTTTCATGGAATTTGGCGGTGCGCCGAAATTACCTATAAACTGGATGGTTACCATCAAGCCTATGAGGACAATGGGCCAGATACGGCCTGCCTTTCCTTTAGGTTTGGTGTTTTTGAGATAATACAGCATGGCAAGGACGAAGATGCCGACTTCCAACGGGAAGCTTAGCATGCGGTTATTCCACAATCCAAACCCATATTTATCCGTACCGAACCACAAAGGTAAGTCCGGCACATGTACAATGAGATCCATGAACCAGTGCGATAAAACAACTAGGCCAAAGATTACGGCTCCGGCTTTGGCTTGCTTTCTAAAAACAAGCCCGAAAATCACTGCCGCAACGACTGCCCAGACAACCGCCATGCCAAGAGAATGGGTGTAGGGCATGTGGTAGAGGTCAAGTGCGCTGGCTTCGGTAAACCCAGGTGTGACGCGGCCCTTTTCCACGCCCGCCATAATCAGCCCAGCCCAAACATAATCAACCAATTGCGCGCCGACGAAGGCCTGCCATAGTTTAAGCCGCCCCGTGCCAGCGGCCATTCCCGTAGCAAGTACTGCAGGCGCGTAATGACCTATGAACATAATGGCTCTCTATTGAAAATTTAAATTTATGGCTTTCATTTTTTTGCGTACATATGGAAATAAGCATAACTCATATCGATCGGAATGCCGTCTGCTCTGCGCCAATATCCTGCGCTGTCAGCGTTTAAGACCGTGCCGTCTGGCTCGGCGATAAAGACTGTGGGCGTGCCGACTATTGCATCTACTCCGAAGCGCTTTGACACGTCCCGGTTTTGATCTTTTTGACCTTGAGCGGCACCAGTGCTTACATAAACCAGCTCATAATTTTGCGTAATCAGGGTTTGAAACTCCGGCCTATCAAAACGTGCCGCAAGGCCGCGACTATCATGGCACCAATTCGCACCCATCACTACCATGACTTTAGTGCCGCGCATCTTTGCCCGTGCAAAGGCTTTATCAATATCGACCATAGAATGAGCATCGGCATTATAAGGTTTGTATTCAGGATGCACCTGAACATGTGGCTTGTCATTCATTTGTTTTGTTGAATGGTTATCTTGAGCATGGGCACATCCGCTAAACAGCAACGTTGTGGCGACGGTTATGAAAATCTTACGCATAATTTATCCCTTTCTTGCGTGCCTAGCATGGACTAGAGAGGAAAGCCAAATACAAAAACTGATGAGGTACCATGCCGTTTTCTCTGTTCCCGTTTCGCCGTAGAAAAATTAAACCTGTTGTGCCTAATGACAAGTTTAAGGACATTCCCGTTGCGCCCATGCCCGTTGCCACCGACCGGGTACGGCGGCATTTTTATAATGAAAAAGGGTTTCAAACATATGCCAGTTTTTTCGCACATTGGGACGGCTATATAACGGCGGGGCATGTACTGAACGATAGTCAAGGCAAACTTCCGCCCTTTACGCGCGGAGCCGTAACCAGTTGGCCAAAGACTGCTTTTGGCAGTTTGGATGCTGCGATGATTGGTTGTCAATTACCGAGCGCTAGTCCGCCTGACCCTACTCAGGGACAAAATGTTGTGTGTCGGGGGTATCCGGCTGGGTCTGCCCACGGAGCGACCCGAATCGCTAAGGTATATATGCAACGCCCAAACGCACCGGGCGCATGGATAGCGCGGATTATAGAACCGGACGAACCGGTGGTCACAGGTATGAGCGGCGGCCCGGTTTTGGACGCGCAGACAGGCGAGCCTATTGGTATTTTGATCACGCGTAATTCACCAGCGGATCTTAATAATGATCGTGATCCGGACGAAAGCTTTGATTTTATTTCTTTGGCCAGTGTTTGGCAGGCTTTAAATGAGGGGAATGATTATGTCTGATACACCACTAACGGCTCTGATTATCGGGGCAGGTTTTGCCGGAATCGCGGCGGCGATAAAATTAAAGGAAGCCGGGATTTCTGATTTTACCATCGCCGAGAAAACTGGCGGTCTCAGCGGCACATGGTACGACAATGTTTATCCGGGTGCCGCCTGTGATGTGCCGTCGCATCTTTATTCATATTCCTTCGCACTCAACCCAAATTGGAGCCGCAGATTCTCTCCGTCTGATGAAATCAGGGAATATGTAGAAGACGTGGTAGAAAACTTTGGTCTCAGCAAACATATCCGCCCGCACACGGAAATCATGTCTGCTGAATTTGACGAAGACACAGCGCTCTGGCATGCGAAAACCAAAGACGGTGATATTATCACGGCGCGGTTTCTCATCGCCAGTGTGGCAATTCTTGGCACGCCAAAACTGCCGGATATTGACGGCATGGACGATTTTAAAGGCGCACAATTCCATTCCGCCAGTTGGGATAAAAGCGTCGATTTAGAGGGTAAGCGCATCGCCATCATCGGTAGTGCCGCAAGCACGGTGCAAATCGCGCCTGTGGTGGCAAAAACATGCAGCGAAGTTTCCATATTTCAACGCACGCCCAACTGGGTCATTCCGCGCGCCGATAGAGCCTATAGCAAGTTTGAAAAAACCATGTTCGCCCGCCTGCCCGGTGCGATGAAGCTGACCCGGCTAGCCATGTATTTATATCTTGAATTGATGTTTTACCGGGTCTTTAAAGGCCAAGGCCTGATCCATAAATATGTCGGCGGTATGGCGAACCGGCTACGCAAGCGCAAAATCAAAGACCCGGAATTGCGGGCAAAACTCACCCCTGATTATCCCATAGGATGCAAGCGGGTTTTGCTATCGGACGATTATTATGACACTATCAATCGGGACAATGTAGAACTGGTCACAGACGGAATTGCGCGGATTAGCAAGGTTGGTGTATTACTCGAAAGTGGCCGCGAAATTGCCGTTGACATCATCGCCTACGCCACCGGGTTTCAAGCGACGGAATTTTTGCCGCATCTGGATTTAACGGGCGTGGGCGGCGCGAAATTGGCAAAGTGGCGCAAGAATCCGAAAGCTCATAAAGGCTTGATAATACCCAAAATGCCCAATGCATTTTTCCTGCTCGGGCCTAATACGGGACTTGGTCATGCCTCGATGATTTTGATGATCGAAGCGCAAATCCCTTATATGGTCAAGCTGATGCAAGCCGTTCCGGACGGACAATATTTTACGGTCAAGCCAGACGCCGTCAAAGCCTATAACGACAAAATACAAGCCAAACTAAAAACTTCCATCTGGGCGACCAGTTGCCAAAGTTGGTACAAAACAAAAGACGGCGATATTCCAACCCTGTGGCCCTATCCGGTCTACACATACAAAAACATGATGGGGCGTCTGGATATGGCGGAGTATGATGTTCGGGGTTAGGCAATATTGCTAGAGATTGACTTTCAGGTCGAATAAGTTACCCTGTGACTAGGAGGATGGTTTATGACCACTAATATCGACCAACCATTTAACCGCGAAGTGCAATATGCGGCTAAACGTCTTGCGGTTATTCGCTCGGCTGCGGGGGCGTTTCGTCGGCGTGGCTATCACAATACGTCTATGGTTCTCATCGCCAAATCTCTCGGTCTGTCCAAGGCGGCGCTGTATTATTACGTTAAATCCAAGGAAGAAATTTTATATGAGTGTCATATCATGGTTTACGGGGCTATGGACGAGGCCGTGAAATCGGTACGGGGGCAAGGAGAGAATGGGCTGGAGAAACTTAAGTTGCTTTACGGGGCATTTGCCGCACTTATGACGCGCGACGGTCTGGCATTGCTGGCTGATGTGGATAGCTTGAAAGGTGAGTTTCAAGCCACGGTTTTAGCGCGGCGCGGCAAGATTGAACGGGCGGTGACCCGCATTGTCGAGGGCGGTATGAAGGACGGGTCCATTAAAAAATCTGACCCTAAAGTCACGGTGTTTTTCTTTATGGGGGCGCTGAACTGGCTCAATGTTTGGTATGAACCGGGTGGGCGGCTCAGCGGAGAAATGATTGCTGATGCTTTTGTTGAGCAAATGAGCGTTGGTGTCGCATCATAAATGTATAGCGTGTATGTGCCCTCTATGGGGTGTTGCCCGCACAGATATTTCCTATAGGTTACGCCCATGATTTCAGAAAAACCAAAATATAAGCTTGATTTTTTTACCGATACTGCGCCCGAAGCGGGTGTGGTTACAGAAATTACCGACGGGGTTTTTTGGCTACGCATGACTTTGCCCATGGCCGGGCTTGACCACATTAATTTGTATTTCGTGCGTGACGGCGACGAATTTGTTGTGATCGACACCGGTCTTGGTTGGAAAGAAGCCATGGACATCTGGGAGGGTGTGTTTGCGGATAATATGGGCGGCGCCCATGTTAACCGTGTCATTTGCACCCATTTACACCCTGACCACGCTGGCCTAGCCGGGTGGATGTGCCGCAAATTCGGCGCGCCTTTGCTGATGACTATGGGCGAATATTTTCTGTGCCGTTTGATGGCGGCGGATACGGGTAACCCAGCGCCCAAAGAAGGCATAGAGTTTTACAGGCGCGCAGGTTTCACCGACGAACAAATAGAGAATTACAAATCCCGGTTTGGCGGTTTTGGTAAAGCGATTTCCGAACTGCCCAACGGCTTTCAGCGTATTCGGGACAATGACATCATTGAAATCGGCGGAAGTGATTGGCAAGTGGTG
>JAKIUV010000115.1 GCA_021647375.1 Robiginitomaculum sp. | reverse complement strand
AACCACCCCAAATAATGCTCACGAGCTATTTTGTATAACTGCGAACACCGACATTACTCATATGACCCAGAATGCGGGTACCTGCAAAGGTTCCGAGCATGATGAACGGCACTGCAACAACAAAGAACCACCACGGCGGCAAGTTGGTTGGCTTTGCGGCTAGCAACATTGGTATACCAAAATAGAATATTTTCATCAAATGCGACGCGAACATAATGATGGCCTTGGTGGCAACAATTTCGTGGCGCGGCATTTTGGTTTTGACAAAAAACATATCCAGCGCCGGCCCGGCCACACCCGCCACCAAATTAAGCCCGGTTACACAAAACCCTAAAAACACGGCATGAGCAGGGTTTTGCGCATCCAGTAAAATCCAATGCTTGGGTAGCCACAACAATATGGGCAAAAGACCCAACACCATAAACAACACCCCCTTGCTCGGCACATAGCGCAGTAATAACAAAAGAGCCAAAGCTGGCACTGCGCCCAGACAGATTTTTAAAAATATATCCCAGCGCACATGGTCTTTAAGCAAATAAGCGCGGGTGGAATTCGAGATGCTTTGCACGGCTCCGTGGACAACCATAGCCTCTGCCACTCCCATAAAGGACGCGATTACCCCCATGAAAATTATCCCGCCCACCATACCGAATATCCCGGATATGGTCGCGGCGACCAAAGCGGCAAATAATATAAGTGCTATAATTTTTATTGTCATGACCATAACTTTACCCCTATAAATACATCCATGGATAGACGTAAATTTTGGCGCACTTTAACACGAGTGCATAAATGGGCCGGCTTGGTGCTGGGGATTCAAATCATTCTGTGGTTTGCCTCTGGCCTTTTCATGAGTTTTTTTGATATTGACAATGTGCGCGGCGACAATATTGCCGAGGCGCACACTTGGCCGTTGCGTATGGAGCAGACAGCGCCGTTCAGTGATGCGCACACATTGTATTTGCGCGACCAAAAAACCATTCACTGTAAACCCATGCAAAGAAATGCTTGCGTTATCTCACCATTGAAAAGCATTAACCTGCTCTCGGCTTTAGGGACACCGGTTTGGGAATTTGATAACGGCAAAACCAAAGTCCACTATGCTGGCAAACCAGCCAGATATTGGACGGGGCTAGACGAAGACAAGATCAGAGGTGTCGCCCGTTCTTATTACAAAGGCGATGCAGAAATTAGCAAAGCGGTCCTGTTTACCGAAATTGTCCCCAAGGACTTCCGCAAGGACATCCCCATCTGGCAGGTATCCTTTGATGATAAATCGAACACCCGGCTTTATATTGCCCCCGTGGACGGCAAACTCATTAATGTCCGCACCCGTCTCTGGCGCACTTTTGATTTCATGTGGATGCTCCACATTATGGATTATAAAGAGCGTGACAACTTTAACTTATGGTGGCTAAAATTAGCCGCTTTCGCTGGTTTATTATTCGCCCTCAGCGGCGTTGCCTTGGTGACACACCGTGTATTTTTGCGTCCGAAAAAAATAAAGATGAAGTGAGCGGCTCCAAGTATGATATTGAGTGTGCGGCGAAAGCATAAAACATAAGTGGGGCATTTATCCTTTTCGCCCCAGAGCAGGTGTAGCATAGCCGCCGAGTGCTGTAAGCGCCTTTCGATCTTCAACTGTTATTGTCCATTTGTCTGTGATACTGATCAACTTATTTATCCTTAATTGCGTAAATGCTCGGCTCACGGTTTCAACTGTTAGCCCGAGATAGTCGGCAATGTCCACACGCGTCATTGGCATGTTAAAGCTTTTGCTTGCGCCGTCGATCCGAGCTTGTTTGGTCTCTATAAACAACAAAAACCATGCGATTTTTTCAACCGATTTTTTGCTGCCCAGTACGAATAATTGATCCATAATCGCTTCGACCACCCGCGCAGTAATTTCGTGAACACGGGTTTCCAATTTGGGGTATTGTTTATATAATGACTGTAAATCCGTTTCCTGCCACTGACAAGCCGTAAGAGATTTAAGCGCGCGCGCACTTACGGAATATGAGGGGCCGGACGAAATACCGATGAAATCACCCGCATAGCAAAATGCCATAATCTGCTTGGCACCATTACTGGCTAGCCGTTCCAGTGCCAAGGCGCCTGAGGAAATATTATAAACTTGTCGCACAGGGTCTTCCTCGTGCAACAAATATGCACCCGCTTCAATGCGGCGCACATGCGCCAAATTAAACAACGCGGCGATCTCTGTATCTGTAAAAACAGAACAGAGTGGGCTATTTCTGGCCTGACATTGTGTGCATTGAGTGGTCATAATCCTCTTGTCTATATGATATAAAGGATATATCAATATATGTTATTCACTTAACCGGATGGGAAACCCAAAAGGAAATTCATGGCGAACATTACACCGGATGCGAACAGCTTTCAAATGGCCATTGACGAAAAGCTGCGCACGCCCCTTTATTACCAGATATATGTGCTGATCCGTGATAAAATACTATCGGGGAATTATCCCAATGGGGGGCTTATCCCGACTGAAAAACAACTTGAGCAAACCTTTAATGTCTCGCGCATTACAGTGAAGCGGGCGCTGGACGAACTGGCCAAAGAGGGTCTGGTTTCACGGCAAAGAGGGCGTGGCACCATGGTGACATTCACAGCGCCCGTCTCCTCGTCCCTTGGAAATATGGACGGGTTGCTGGGGGACATGCTTAATATTGTCCAAGAAACTAAAGTCCATATTTTGGAATTTGATTATGTGACTGCCGCACCCCATGTGACGGATGCGCTAAAACTAGCGCCAGATGCAAAAGTACAGCATGCGGTGCGCACCCGCCATAAAGACGATACGCCGTTTTCTTATGTCATCACCTATGTGCCTGAAGACATTGGTCGGTCGTTCAGCAAAACCGATCTCAAACAACAGCCCATATTGGCCATGATAGAAAAGGCTGGCATTAACATTGCGCGCGCACGCCAAACGGTCACGGCGACGCTGGCGGACGGCACTACCGGCCCGGCGCTAAATATTGGTATCGGCTCACCGCTTTTGAAAGTATCGCGGATTGTTTACGATGAAACTGACCGCCCTGTGGAATATATCATTATTTATTACTGGCCAGGTCTGTACCGGATCAATATGGAATTATCGCGCATGCAAGACGGCGGCGATGGCGGTAATTTTTGGGCCATGAATATGAAGTAAAGCATATGAAGTAAAGAACATGAAATAATCAGTAATGAGTAATTTTATAGAAATCAGCGAGGTTGGCCCGCGCGATGGCCTACAAAGTATCAAGCGTATCATGCCCTTGGCTGCCAAGAAAGCATGGATAGACGCTGAAGCTGCTTGCGGTGTACCCGAGATTGAAGTCGGGTCCTTCGTGCCGCCTAAATTGTTGCCGCAATTGGCCGATACCGCAGAACTGGTCGCCTATGCGCGCACTATTGACAGATTGAAAGTCGCGGTTCTAGTGCCAAACTTGCGCGGAGCCGAGGACGCTATCAAAGCGGGCGCTCATAAAATCACCATTCCTTTGTCTGCCAGCGAAACCCATTCATTGGCCAATGTCAATCGCACCCACGTTCAAATGCTGGACGCGGTGCGAGCTATCGTGGCCTTGATTAAAACGCTTCCACCCGCCGAGCGTCCGTTCTTCGAAGGCGGCATTTCTACCGCCTTTGGCTGTACGCTTGAGGGTCAAATCCCGGAAGCGAAAATTCTGGAGTTGGCCAGCGCCTTAATGGAGGCGGGCTGTGATGAAGTTGGTTTGTCTGACACGACAGGCTACGCGACACCCGGCCATGTAATCGCCTTGGTTCAAGCCGTTAAAGCCGAAGTCGGTGAACAAAATCTAACCGGACTGCACTTGCACAATACGCGCGGCCTCGGTCTCGCCAATGTGCTTGCCGCTCTCGACCACGGTATTACGACCATTGATGCGTCGCTCGGCGGCATAGGCGGTTGCCCATTTGCGCCGGGTGCCAGTGGTAATATCGTCACCGAAGACTTGGTGTTTATGTTAGACGCAATGGGGTTTGAAACAGGCATAGACCTAGACGCTCTTTTAAAAGTACGCGATATTGTCACAGAGGCTCTGCCGGGTGAACCCATGTACGGGTTTATCCCCGAAGCAGGCTTGCCAAAGGGATATAATTTATCAGGGACGGCCTAGAGCCTGTTTGTTCAACTGTCACGATCATAGGTCAAAGCCATGAATACGTCTTCTAGGTCGGGTTCTTCGGTACGTAGGTCGGCTATGGTTATATTGGCGGCGCTGATACGCTCTAACAGTTCCGGGATTTTGGTTTTGGTCGTGCGGTAAGTGATAGCCAGGGAGCCGTCCGCGCGAATTTCACTGGCGAAGTTGCTGAGTGTTTTGGGCGTAGTGGTTAATTCTACGCCCGGTGTTATCACCAAAGTTTTTTGGTCGAGCCGCCCCATCAAAGTGTCTTTATCTTCATTGGCAGTAATTTCGCCGTTGTGGATAATGGCAATCTTGTCGCACAACGCTTCGGCCTCTTCCAGATAATGCGTGGTGAGAATAACCGTAGTGCCGTTATTGTGTAACTCGCGCACATACGCCCAAAGCTGACGGCGAAGTTCTATATCGACCCCGGCAGTAGGCTCGTCCAAAATCAGCACTGGCGGGGTATGAACGAGAGCCTTGGCGATCAACAATCTGCGTTTCATACCACCAGATAATTGCCGCACATAGGCGTCGCGTTTGTCGGCTAGGCCAAGGGCTTCCAGTATTTCGTCGGTGCGGCGTTCGCGTTTGGGCACACCGTAATAACCGGCCTGGTTTTCCAAAGCCTGATATGGTGTGAAGAACACATCCATGGAGATTTCTTGCAACACCACCCCGATAGACGCCCGGGCTTGGCGGGTTTGGCTCTCAATATCATAGCCATTTATTTTGGCGCTCCCAGATGATTTTACAACTAATCCGGCGAGAATATTGATGATGGTTGATTTGCCTGCACCATTAGGGCCGAGCAAGCCAAAAATAGAGCCGCGCGGCACCACGAGGTCTATGCCCTTGAGCGCTTCTTTGGCCGGGGACTTACGGCTTTTTCTATAGGTTTTCTTAAGACCGGATATTTCGATGGCGGGCGGTAAATTTGTCATAGTGGGCTTCATGTGTGCATTGACGTGAGTGTGTGTCTGAAATAGATAGGGACTCCGCATACACTGCGCAACAGCTATTGGAGCGACTATGACCAAAAACGCAACAACAATTCGTGAACCGGAAACTGTAATGGTCAACACGCACAGCGTCTCCTGCGACGGCGGCGGCGGGGCTGATGGTCACCCCAAAGTCTTTATGGACATGGGGCAAGCAGATGAAGTCAGTTGCAAATACTGCGGCAAACGGTTTGCTATTAAATCTTGAGAAGCATCATATTCAAGCTATTTGTTGAAGCATATTATTACGCAAATCAGATATACAGTTTTAATTTTTGCCCATACGCCAATAAACCCTCCATAAATCTATAATTTAATACTCCGTATTTTACCACAGCGACGCATATTACTTAACAATAGCTTAAGGCCTGTGCTTGATAATTGGAAAAGACTAATTTTTCTAGGTACTTGTCGTGAGCACAGATCAAACCACAGATATACTTGAAGCGCCCGTTGAAATGGATGAGATTTTGCAACCTGTTGCGCCTGTGCGTGAAAAGCAGGTGCCGTTTTATCGACGTGTACTCTCGCGAAAACTCCGCCCTAAAAAGTCCAAAAAGAAAAAACCAAAATGGTTGGTGTGGACTTTGTGGGGCGTTGGTTTGCCGGGCGGGCTTACCACTTTATTTGTAGTTGGCTGGTTTGGCTATGCGGCGCTTGATATGCCCGATACTTCGCCGCTATGGGCGCCGAAAACCACACTCCAAATTGTCATCCTCGATCGCTATGGCCGCGAGATTTTGCGTAAAGGCGGGGCGGAAGCCAAGCCCGTTGATTTGG
>JAKIUV010000114.1 GCA_021647375.1 Robiginitomaculum sp. | reverse complement strand
CATGGGCATAGCCGCCCTAACCACCGCCCTATCCCTACTTGTCCCCATAGGCGCGCTGCTGTTCATAGCCTCCGACGTGGTGCTGGCCGTAGAGCGCTTCAAATTCAAATTCCCACTCGATAAGAAAATAAATTGGGCACTATACGCGAGCGGGCAGATAGTGTTGGCGATTGGGGTTGTTGGCTAACCCCTACAATGTCACCAATTCTTCCGCCAAGGTCGGGTGAACCGCGCATGTTGCATCAAAGTCGGCTTTAGTAAGCCCGGCTTTTACGGCAATTGCGGCGGCCTGGATAATTTCTCCGGCGTAGTCTCCGACTATGTGTAGGCCGACAACGCGCTCTTTCTTACCTGCTGTAATCATCTTCATAAAACATCTGTGTTCACTGCCCGATAGTAAGTTTTTCATGGGGCGGAAATCGGTAGTATATATTTTGACATCCTTATGTTTGATGCGGGCTTCTTCCTCAGATAACCCCACCGAGCCAACGGGCGGCTGGGTGAAAACGGCGCTGGCTATGTCCGTGCGGTCATAGGCTTGTTTATTATTTTTGAACACTGTTTCCACAAAGGCCATGCCTTCGCGAATGGCTACGGGGGTTAAATTCACCCGGTCAGTGACATCACCAACCGCATAGATATTGGCTTTGTTGGTTTTGGAAAACGCGTTGACAATCACTGCGCCTTTATCGTCCATTTTGACGCCAGCTTTCTCAAGCCCCAGACCTCTTGTGTTGGGAACGCGCCCCGTTGCCATCATCACCAAATCGGTTGCAATTTGAATACCGTCTTCGAATGTGACTTTAAGACCACCACCTATCTTTTTGATAGATATAGGACTTTGTCCGTATTTAACATCTATACCGTTCAGTGCTTGACCTTTGTCTACGGCTTCGCGAACATCATCGTCAAAGCCCCGCAACAATTTGTCACCCCGGTAAACTTGCGTGGTTTTCGCGCCAAGCCCGGCAAATATTCCGGCAAATTCGCAAGCGATATAGCCGCCGCCAATCACCATAATCCGCTCTGGCAATGCGTCCAAGTGAAACGCATCATCAGAGGTAATCACATGATGTCCGCCCGGAATATCCGGCGACCAAGGCCGCCCGCCCGTCGCAATAAGAATAGTTTTTGCGGTAATTTCGCGCCCGCTTGTGGTCAGGCGTAGCGTATGGGCGTCAACAAATTCCGCCCGTTCTTTGAACAAATCCGCACCGTTTTTTTCAAGTATATTTTCGTAAATATTGGACAGACGCGATACTTCTATCTGGATTTCATCGCGCAAGGCACCCCAATCAAATGATGCACCTTTAACCGTCCAGCCATAGCCGGCGCTTTCCTTAATAGCCTTGCCAAATTCCGCCCCGTAGACCAGATATTTCTTGGGCACACAGCCGCGTATTACGCAAGTACCGCCTGGGCGATGTTCTTCGGCTACTGCAACTTTTTTGCCTAGGCTCGCCGCCAAGCGCGCCGCCCGAACCCCGCCGGAACCCGCACCAATAACAAATAAATCATATTCATATTTACTCACGAACAATCTCCATTACCTTCGCCATATCCTTCTCACCTATAATGATTGTATCGGCGAGATTGATAAACAATCCGTGTTCCATGACGCCGGGGATAGAATTGAGCAAGCTAGAAAGTAAAATAGGGTCAGTAATTTTCTTACAGGCGCAATCGACGATATAATTGCCGCCGTCCGTGACCAATGGTTTTTTACCGCGTTTGATGGGACGCAGTGTGGTCTCGACATTCTTGATGCCCGCCTGCCCCATGGCCGTATATATCCGCTCTACCGTCAAGCCCATAGCGAACGGGTCGACTTCCACGGGGAGCGCAAATTTACCGAGGGTTTTGACCATTTTGGAAGCGTCAACAATCACCGCCATATGTTCAGAAACATCAGCAATGATTTTTTCGCGCAACAGGCAAGCGCCGCCGCCTTTTATCATCTGAAAATTTTCGTCAATTTCGTCCGCCCCGTCGATGGTCAGATGAATGCGGTCAACCTTGTCCGGGTCAACTAACGGAACGCCGTGTTCCTTGGCACAGGCCGCCGTCGCCGCAGATGTCGGCACACCCGTGACACTCATACCTTGACGTGCTTGCGCACCCAAAAGCTCAATAAAAATCTCGGCGGTGGAACCAGAACCAAGCCCTAAAACCATACCGTCCTCAACCATACCCAGCGCCGCAATGGCTGCGTTCTTTTTTGCTATGTTCATGAGTTTTCCCTCTTTGCTTTTCTCTTTTCTTGGGCGGCGCGGTAGCGCTTGGCCCAACCTTCTTTGTTCGCTTGCTTGGCGCGGCCTAGTGCGAGTGCATCGTCCGGCACGTCTTCGGTTATGACGCCGCCGCTACCCAGATATGCGCCTGCGCCAATGGTGAGCGGTGCGACCAATGACGAGTTTGTGCCGATAAATGCGCCGTCGCCAATAGTGGTTTTGTGTTTGGCATAACCGTCATAATTACAGGTGATTGTGCCCGCGCCGACATTGACACCCTCGCCGACTTCCGCATCACCTATATAGCTTAAATGATTGATTTTACTACCTTTTCCGATTACGGATTTTTTAATTTCGACAAAATTTCCAGCCTTGGATTTCTCACATAAATGCGCCCCAGGGCGTAGGCGGGCGAACGGGCCGATTTGCGCGTCTTTACCAATCGTCGCCCCTTCAATGTGGCAAAACGGATGGATAACCGCCCCCTCGCCTACAGAGGCTCCAGGGCCAAAAACTACATGCGGGCCGATGACCGCGTCGCGTTCAATCTCCGTGTCCCAGCTAAACCAGATACTGTCCGGGTCTTTTAGGGTCACACCCATTTCCATGAAATGTTGGCGTTGTTGGTCTTGGAAAAACCCTTCCGCCTTGGCCAGATCAGCACGGGAATTCACGCCCAAAACTTCGCCCTCGTCTGCCCGCACGGCCTTGGCGGTTTCGCCAGAGTTTTTAATAATCTCGACAATATCAGTGAGGTAATATTCTTTGCTGGCATTTTTATTATCCACAGCATCCAAAGCCTTGAACATTGTCCCTGCCCGCGCTGCCATGACGCCGCTATTGCACAAGGTCACGGCAAGCTCGTCCGGGCTAGCATCTTTGGCCTCGACGATTTTCTCTAGATTACCTCCAACCTCTATCAAGCGGCCATAGGCGGCAGGTGCGTCGGTTTCGAACCCCATGACAGAGACCCCACAACCTGCATCCAACCCGTCATAAACCCGTTTAAGTGTCGCACTTTGAATTAAGGGCGTGTCCGCATATAGCACGACAATATCACCGTCAAAATCCGCCAAACAATCCTGCGCACATTGCACCGCGTGACCGGTTCCCAATTGCGGCTCTTGCACAGCGATTTCCAAGCCAAGCGCCTCCGCACTCGCCCGAACATCGGCGTTTATTTCGCCGACAACCGCAACAATCCGGTCTGCGCCCGCGTCCCGCGCCAATTTTGCCACCCAAGCCAACATGGGCAAGCCGCCGACCTCGTGTAAAACCTTGGATTTAGCCGATTTCATCCGCGTGCTTTTACCCGCTGCCAAAATTACCGCTGCCCGTTGTCTATTTTTTGTCATTTTTTGCCCTTTATTATGCTTTCTCATGAAAGCAAACCTACATTTTCTCGTTCTTTAGACTATGACAAACACATATGCACGATTCGATTTTGAAAAATACATCAATAACTTTTGACCTGGACGGCACTTTGGTGGATACGGCACCGGATTTGGTTCGAGTACTTAACGAAGTGATTGCACCGGACGGCCTAGCGCCTGTGCTGGTAGACGATGCGCGCACATTGATAGGGTTTGGGTCGATGGCAATGATCAGACAGGCTTATGCTGACGCGCATGTGCCGCTCAGTGATCCAAATGCCGTCAATATCCAACGAAAATTTCTAGATTTATACGCGCAAGGCCTGTCGCAAGTTTCACTTGCCTATCCCGGCGTTGCTGAAATCTTGGCAGAGCTGAAACGCGCAGGCGCACGCCTGTCGGTTTGCACCAATAAACCCGGTGATATGGCGCGACCTTTGTTAAGCCAGCTCGGATTAGCCCAATATTTTGATAAAATCGTTGGTTCAGGAGATTCAGTGGCCACAAAACCTGCCGCAGAGCATATATTTGCTGCCGTAGGTCACCGGGGCGCCAATAGAATTGTCATGGTTGGGGACGGCGCTCCAGACGTGTACGCCGCGCGGGCGGCCAAAGTTCCGGTTATCCTGATGGCCTATGGTTATTCGCCCATATCCGTACACACATTTGGTGCGGATGCAGTGTTGCGAAACTTTCGCGAACTGCCATCCGCTCTGAAAGGCATTTTGGCTGCTTAAAATAAATTTCGTAAGGTCGTTTTGTAACTTGCAGCCACCTGCTTTGGCATCCCATGAACCTGACAGTTAATTAGGGAGAACTATGGCTCTGTCCGTGTAAACTCCTCAAGAAAGCCATCAAAACCTGCGATGTTTATTACGCTTATTTCGAAACCATACAAATAGTCGGCTTTAGCTTGGATGAAGCCAAAGCGCTCTACCTGAAAAGATTTGCAGAATTGTCATAGTTTGGCTTGGGAAATACGGCGTTCACCCTTATATATGGGATAGAAATGGAGGCAGATATGACGGATTTACTTAATAATTGGCAGGACGGCAACTGGATTGGCCAGACGCTAGAGGTCGAGAATGGTGTTTGCGCCCTGCCCGCCCGCGCCCAAGCCGGAGACCTCGCCTATACGGACGAGGTCAAAGCCGCCGTTGACCATCTCTACGAACAGGTCAGCGATTTTATCCCCGAATTTGAATGGCCCGCCTATGCGCCGCTTGTCCATGCTATCAATAAATTGAAAAAAGAGAAGAACGCCGTCGTCCTCGCCCATAATTATATGACGCCGGATATTTATGCACTGGTCGGTGATTTCAAAGGCGACAGCTTGGGCCTTGCTATCGAAGCCACCAAAACCGACGCAGATATTATCGTGCAAGCGGGCGTGCATTTCATGGCCGAGACCAGCAAAATCCTGTGTCCCGACAAAAAAGTCCTGATCCCGTCTCTGGACGCAGGTTGCTCGCTTGCCTCCTCTATCACGGGCGACGATATGCGCCTGATCAAGCAAAAATACCCCGGCATTCCGGTGGTCACTTATGTCAACACCACGGCGGACGTCAAAGCCGAAACCGATATTTGCTGCACCTCTTCCAACGCCGTGCAAGTGGTCGAGAGTTTGGGCGTACCTAAAGTGATCATGGCACCGGACGAATTCCTCGCCAAGAACGTCGCCAATATGACGGGCGTAGAGGTGATTGCTTGGCACGGACGCTGCGAAGTCCACGCCCGCTTTGATGCGGGCGACGTGCAAGCCATGCGCGAACGCTGGCCCGGCGTGGTCGTCCTCGCCCACCCAGAATGCCCGCCGGACGTGGTGCGCGAAAGCGATTTCACAGGCTCCACCAAAGCCATGTCAGACTATGTATCCGACAACAAACCCAAAAACGTCGTCCTGCTCACCGAATGCTCAATGTCCGACAACGTAGCCATGGCCAATCCAGACGTAGACTTCGTCCGCCCCTGCAATCTATGCCCCCACATGAAACGCATCACTTTGCAGAATATCTACGAATGTTTGAGAGACGAAAAACACGAGGTCAAAGTCTCAAAACGCATAGCCAAGAAAGCAAGACGCGCCGTACAAAGAATGATAGATTTACCTGCGCCGGGCGTGAAAGGGCACTTTGACCCGAAGGCTGTGCATAAGGATATTAAGGTGATTTAATCGGTTGGTTTTACAGTTTCTATTGATAGTGTTTAAAATTCTGTGTCATTCCAGTAGATTTGCACCAAGGGCAGGCTTTGCTCTAAAAAATAGGAATGACTATATGACCAAATTACCACACAAGCCCATGGGCTTCGATTTTGATGAAGCTCTTAAATCCTTACAGGCTGGCCAGCCACTTTCTGGCAAGGACGGGATATTAACGCCACTGATTAAACAGCTAACCGAA
>JAKIUV010000015.1 GCA_021647375.1 Robiginitomaculum sp. | reverse complement strand
AAACAAAGGTAAGAAAGAAACTAATGTGATAAAGGGGCCAATTGGCCCCTTTATCACATCATTTAAGCACAGCGTACTGGTAGACTTTTACGCCGCCACATGGCCTGATTTTACTCCGCCCTTGACATGCCGGGGCAATGGCGGGCGCTGCCGCAGCAGGTGCAGGCGGGCGCATGGCAGGCAAAGCGGCTGGCGGCGCGGTCAAAGCGGGCGCATCACTCGCAGGCGGCACACAGCTTTCCTTTGCGCTTGGTAAAGCGGCATCTAGTTCTGGCGGCGTAAAAGGCGCACTTGGTGGTGTAAGCGCAGTGGCACAAGCGGGCGCTGGCGCGATTAAGAATGCAGGCAAGGCCGTAGCTTCAAAGGCTGGTGGTAGCATATCCGAATCCCACAAAGCCGGTATGCGCGGCGGGTTAAATGCTCTCTCCCAAAAAGGTCTCAAGCCCGTTAGCGCCAATGATAGTGGCTCATCTGGAGGTGGCTCAAATCAACCCGATTGGGCAAAGAAAATCAAAAACCAGCAAACACGTCAAAATGCTGGCCGCAGAGCCGGAGACGCGATCCGTTCCGGCGATACACGCGGCGGCGGTTTTAATATCAAACTTGAACAGGAAGAATAGGAGGACTTATGTGGAAGCGTAATCAATCGAGATACGGGACAACACCCGTTGCAGAAACACCTTATCAACGTGCAGCACAGGTGTGGGATGACCGTATAGGATCTGCCCGCGTTCAGGCGAAAAACTGGCGGCTGGCGAGTCTGTTATCTATTGGGTTATCAGCAGTGCTTGCGAGCGCGTTTATCTGGCAAAGTTCGCAAAGCATGATTACGCCTTATGTGGTCGAAGTGGACACCAATGGCTCCGTTAGAGCCATCGGCCCCGCTACAGAAAACTTCATTCCATCGGACGCACAGATCGCCCATCAACTTGCGGATTTCATCAGTAATGTACGCTCGGTCTCTATCGACCCCGTTGTGTTGCGGCAGAACTGGCTGGAAGCTTATAGCTTTGCCACAGACCAAGCCGCGATTACGCTCAATGCGTATGCGACAGACAATGACCCGTTCGCCGATATTGGCCAGCGTAGTGTCACGGTTAATGTCACCAGCATTGTACGCTCGTCCAATGATAGTTTTGAAATCCGCTGGCGCGAGACAAATTATCGTGGCGGCGCATTGATCGGCACAGAAAATTTCACGGCCATATTAAGCATCATCATCCATCCGCCGACCGATGCCCAAACCCTGCATAGCAATCCCCTTGGCCTGTATGTGCACGGCCTCAACTGGTCAAAAGACCTCAATTCTGGAGAATAATTATGAGACATTCACATCTATTAAAGTCGGTAGCAATAATCGGCCTTGTAACGAGCCTGGGCGGTTGCGCCAGTCTGCAAAAACAGGTTGATGATTTTAAGCTTGATCTGTCCCGTAAGGACGAAACGGCATTACATGACACGGGCCAGATGAATGAAGCGGTCTTGGAAACTGAAAAAGCCTTCATTGAAGAAGGCCGCCCAGTGCAAATCGAGTTCTTTGAGCCGATCATCATGCCCGGTCAAATGAAATTACGGCCAGCATCCTATGTGACATCAGGCCCAGTGCTCAAACCCTTTGAAGCCATTGAGCAGGCGAACGCATCGGCGTCCATTGAACCCAATTCCAGTAATTACCTCAACGCCATTCAGGTTTACCCCTATACACCGGGTTCACTTTATCAGGTCTATACCGCGCCGCAGCAAGTCACCGATATTGCTTTGCAGCCGGGCGAAGAACTGACCTCCGTATCTGCGGGTGATACAATTCGCTGGATTGTCGGTGATACGGTATCGGGCGCAATCGGCGGGGAGCAGGTGCATATACTCGTCAAACCAACCAAGCCGGGATTATCGACAAACCTTGTGATCACCACGACCAAGCGCACATATTATTTGGAACTACATTCTTATAAAGACACCTATATGGCGGCAGTATCATGGCGTTATCCAAGAGAGGCTTTAGGCCTGCGCGGTGCCAAGAAAATGAAACGGCGTTCGGTAGCTAAGCCAACGTCCACCTCTGCCAGTCCGAAATTAGCCATAGAAAAATTGAATTTCCGTTACGAGATTAAAGGCGACCACCCCCATTGGCGGCCACTCCGCGCTTTTGATGATGGCCGCAAAGTCTTCATTCAATTCCCAGAAAGACTGGATCAGGGCGAAGCGCCGCCGCTGTTTATCATGGGCCGCAAAGGTAAAAGCCAACTCGTCAATTACCGGGTCAAAGGCGCTTACTACATCGTTGACCGCCTGTTCAAGGTAGCTGAACTACGCCTCGGCGAGAAAGACCAGGATGTCGTTCGTATTGTGCGGGACAAGTCATGAGCGAAGCCGTCAACACTCCAAATCTTGCCATCCGCGCAAAGCCCAAACCCGTAAAACGGTTTAGCCGTAAGGCACTTATGTTTGGCGGTGCGGCGCTAAGTGTGGGCTTGTTTGCGGCCTTGGCATTTGCCCTGCAATCACCGGATTACGGCGACAGTGAACGATCAAGCGAACTTTATAATGTCTCCCATAAACCGATGGCAGACGCGCTCGACGCACTGCCAAAAACCTATGCGGATATGAAGCCAAAACTCGGCCCGCCACTGCCGGGAGATTTAGGAGCGGCGTTCTTGGAGGCAAATGGAAATGGAATGCCGATCAAGGAACTGGATAACCCATTTCAGTATGCGCCAACAGGCGCGGCTCCACGCGGGCAGTATAGACAACCAGCGGCCTATCAACCAGCGTCTGCGCCAAGTAAGCGTGATGAAGCTCGGGAATCAGGCTTATTCTTCTCTGTTGGCTCTAATCAAAGTGGCGCTACCCAAGCGTCAGATCAATTTGCTCAAATCGATGCGTCCATAGAACAAGCCTATGCAAACCTTGCCAATGTCAGCATGCCAGTAGGGTACGGTGCACCAATAATTGGCAATGTAGATTTTAACCCAGCGCCAAGTGACCAAAATAGCAAATCGGCATTCCTTGGGCAACCAGCGGGCGAGATTTATAATCCATACGTCTTGCAATCCCCAAAATCACCATATCAGATTATGGCGGGGACATTGATCCCTGCCAGCCTTGTGACGGGGCTAAACTCCGATCTGCCGGGGCAAGTAATCGGGCAAGTCACCGAGAATATATATGATACGGTCACGGGTGAGTATTTACTAATTCCGCAAGGGGCAAGACTGCTTGGGCGCTATGATAGCGTTATTGCCTTCGGGCAAAGTCGTGCCCTAGTTGCTTGGACGCGGATTATATTTCCCAATGGCAATTCCATTCAGCTTGATAATCTGCCTGCTGTTGACGGCCAAGGCTTCGCAGGCCTGAAAGACAAAGTAGATCGCCATACCTGGCAGTTCATGAAAGGCGCAGTGCTGTCGTCGCTACTAAGTGTCGGCTCCGAACTTTCCTCAGATGATGAGGGACGGCTTGCCCGCGCCCTACAAAACGCCGGGCAAGACACGGCCAACATAGCAGGGCAACGGATTATCGAGCGCAGCCTCAATATCCAGCCGACATTAAGTGTCCGCCCCGGTTGGCGCTTTTCAATTATCGTTTCCAAAGACCTTATCCTCAAACCCTATCAATAGGAGAAAATTATGTCCAAACCCAAACTAAAACTAGCAAAGCTTCCAGACGTGAAACCTGCAAAAATGTTAGTTTCATTGCCGCCCGACCTTATGGGTGATCTGGAAGTCTATGCCAAAATCTATGAGCAAACCTACGGTGAGAAACAGCCCGTAAATGCGCTTGTCCCATCCATGCTTGCCGGCTTTCTGGCCGGTGACCACGGATTTAAGAAAGCCAAGCGCGAGCTGGCTTAGAGACTGTTTCAATAAAGCCAATTTAGGAGATTTCATCATGGCTAACATCGGTACATTTAAACAAACAAAGACAGGTTACGAAGGCACAATCGCCACGCTGAGTATGACCCACAAAGTCAAATTTATCGCCAACGACAACAAGAAAAATGAAGACAGCCCCGACTATTTCATCAAGTCAGGCCGTAGCGATTTTGGCGTAGCGTGGAAAGAAACCAAAGATGGTGACGAGCCGCTGAATTACGTCAAAGTCCTACTCGACGGGCCGATGCTCTCCAAACCCGTCAACGCCGCATTGTTTGACCACGACGACGGCGCTGACCTCGTTTGGTCTCGGCCTAAGAAAGCGCAATAGGCGGATTGTGCACATAGCGGCTCCAAGTAGCTGCTATGTGCACCGGATTTACCCATGGATGACCGCATAGAAGAAATAGAAAAATGCCTTTCGATTGTGGCCCGCCTGGTTGAGTCCTACGGTGATGAATACTGGCCCACCTTTGAGCGCCTGGAAATGGAGCTTCAATCACGCAAAGGCAGGCTGAAACGCCTCAAAACATATCGCCGTATGAGAAAGTTGAACAGAAGTTGAATGATTTAGATATGCGGCTAATGAAGCGGACATATGCAATTGAACATTTATAGTGATTTGTTTAATAACTTGTGGTATATGATGTATTCATGAGTGATAATAAAGCGGACATAGAAGCGGACATAAAAGCGGACTTTGATCGAGGTGAGACGGTTTCCATGATAGAGCCGATGCTGATTAGCGGATCATCTCGTTACCGGGGTGGTTTAGCCGATTTGGCGGTTGAGCTGGCATCAAAATCGACGGGCCTGCGTAAAAGCCTGCCTGAGCCTATCGTGACGGCTCTATCGGATCTCGTGCGGTCAATGAATTGCTATTATAGCAATTTGATTGAAGGCCACGATACCCACCCGATCGACATTGAAAAAGCCCTGAATGAAGACTACAACGCGGATCCAGAAAAACGGGATTTGCAGCTTGAAGCCCGCGCCCACATTGCTGTGCAAAAATGGATTGACGAGGGAGGGCTAAAGAACCGTGCCGTTTCTACTGCAGGGATATTGGAAACACATTATCGTTTCTGCTCGCTTATGCCGGATGATTTGCTTTGGGTCGAGTATCCTGAAACAGGTGAACGTGTTCGTGTTGTGCCCGGAGAGTTGCGAACCAGAGATGTAAAAGTCGGACGGCATGTTGCCGTTAGTCCCGCCGTTATTCCTGATTTCATGGCGCGAATTGAAAGTGCTTACAGCAAGATCGGAACCGTGGATTCAATTCTTTCATCAGCAACCGCACATCATAGATTGCTTTGGGTGCATCCGTTTTTAGACGGCAATGGGCGCGTGGCACGGCTCATGTCCTATGCCATTCTTTTTGACGCAATTGATACGGGCGGACTGTGGTCGATTGCGAGGGGGTTGGCCCGCAATGAAAAAGAATACAAATCACGCCTCGCAGCTTGCGACTTACCGCGCCGCAATGATCTTGATGGGCGTGGAAACCTAAGCGAGGAAGAACTTGCAGGGTTTACCATGTTTTTTCTCAAGACCTGCATTGACCAGGTTGAATTTATGGAAACTCTTGTTGAACCTGCACGGCTGCGAGGCCGTATTCGTGCATGGGCAGAAGAAGAAATAAAAACTGGCATATTACCCCCTAAATCCACGCAAGTGCTGGACGTTATCCTTTATAAGGGGGAGTTGGAACGTGGGGAGGTCGCCGAGTTACTCGGTGTCACATCAAGACATGCAAGGCGGATTACATCGGCTTTAGCCAACAGCGGCGTATTGGTATCTACAGGCGCACGCGCCCCATTTCGCTTGGCTTTCCCGGCAACACTTGCCAGCCAGTGGACGCCAGGGCTGTTCCCTGACAAAATATAGACATCCGCATGGCATGGTGTATATGTGAGCGGAATATTGATGGCAAAGGACAAGGGTATTCATTTTGGTGTATCAAATAGTGCATCATTTGGTGTATCAATTTCTTCTCACAAACCATCTAAGTCATTGAAAGTATTAAATAATAATGGTTAGTTCGAGTCTTCTCGGCCGCACCAATTTTATCTGATTTTCTATATTTGGTAGGGTAAGGCATCAAACAAACGGTCTGCTGTTTTGCTTTTGTATTTTTTGATCGTATTGGTGGATGGAATTAGGTGGTTTTTCTTTTTTAAGCTACATTGACCCTAAATAAATTTCACTTAGTTTTTAGCCCAATAGTGCTATTCTAATGCTACTGTTATAACATGAGGAGGACACTATACGTATTTTGTTGGTAGAAGATGATAAGGATTTGGCGAACCGTATCAGCCGTTCTCTTTTGTTATCCGGCTTTGTAGTGGAACACGCTTACACAGGTGATGATGGCTATGAATTAGGTTTACTCGGTAATTTAAGCGCGGCCATTTTAGATTTGGGTTTGCCAGGGAAGCCAGGCTTGGAGGTGTTGCAATCTTGGCGCTCTAAAGGCATTATTATGCCTGTTTTAGTTTTAACGGCACGCAGCAGCTGGGCCGAAAAAGTCGAGGGCTTAAACAAAGGCGCGGATGATTATATGGTGAAGCCCTTTCACACGCCAGAGCTTGTCGCGCGTTTGCGCGCCCTTATTCGCAGGTCCATGGGTAAAAAAGATGCAGTTCTTGTACACCAAGGTTTATCTATAGATACGATAACCAGCGAAGCTCGCTTAGGGTCTGAAATATTGGATTTAACGGCATTTGAGTTTCGTATGCTAAAATATTTTATGCACCGCATTGGTCATGTTGTGTCCCAAACCGAACTCATAGAGCATCTTTATCCGATTAATGAAACGCGCGGCTCCAACACTATAGAGGTCTATATAGGCCGGTTGCGGAAAAAAATAGGCAGTGACAAAATTAAAACGATACGCGGCCTGGGTTATAAATTCGGATGACACCCGCTTTTTCAAAAATGTCGCTACGCAAACGAATGGTTACCGCATCTGTTTTGTGGGTCACACTGGGTGCTGTAATCGGCTATTGGTTGTTATCCTCAGCATTTCACACCCATGTTTTTAAACAATTTTATGATGAGCTTGACCAGCATATTGTTGAGCTGGAAAACATAACGCAGCTCGACGAGAATGGGGATTTCATTCTCGTTAGTGCTTTTAGCGACACAAAATATGACACACCTGATTCGGGTTATTATTGGGAAGTGAGGGGGCAAAATGCTAGCTTAAAAAGCCCGTCCCTGAGCGGTAAACCGATAGCTTTGGCAGATGAAGGTTTTGACCACGACATTGCAGCCCACCGCCATAAGATTAAGGGGGTGGACGATGTTTTATTGGTCGTCGAAAAAACTACAAACTTTCACTCTAAAAACGGAGAATATCGGCGGTTCATTCTTGCCGTTGAGCGCCGCCATTTGGCTGAAATGATTAGTGAGTTTAACACGACCTTAGCTTGGTCATTTGTTGTGTTGTCACTGTCGATGATGTTCGCCGCCGCCTTATTGACAAGCTTTGCTTTGCATCCCTTTAAGCGGCTTTCCGAAGGGTTTAAAAATGTCAGATCGGGGAAGACAGAAAAACTTGACGGGACTTACCCTACAGAAGTAACACCTTTGGTTGGAGAGCTTAATGCACATATTGCCTCCACAAGCGACATGCTTAAGCGCGCGCGGGCGCAGGCGGGTAATTTGGCACACGGCCTTAAGGGTTCGCTCGCGATTGTGGCCGATGAGGGCTATAAATTAGAAGAAGAGGGACTCGTCCGCTCCTCACAAGCCATTATCCAGCAGTGTAATATTATGCAAAGGCATATTGATCATCATATTGCGCGCGCGCGCGCATCTGCTGCGGCCCAGCTCCCGAGTACATTTTCCAATATTGAGGACGTATTACCGCCTGTTATTACGGCAATGAAGCTACTTCATAGCGATAAAGATATTGATATAAATGTACAAGTTCACACCCAAAAACCTATTCATATGGATAAAATTGATTTAAATGAAATTCTAGGGAACATTCTTGACAATGCCTATAAGGCGGCGGTCAGTCGTATTGACATCGTGTGTTCGAAAGCAGACGGGAACCATATTCTGATCCGCTTGGATGATGATGGGCCTGGCCTGCCAACCAAAGCCTATGATGTTGTCTTTGACTTGGGGATGCGCTGGGACGAGACGACGCCAGGCGGCGGCCTCGGACTAGCGATTGTCCGCGAACTGGTCAATTTGTACGGCGGCACTTGCAAATTGGGCAAATCCCCCCTCAATGGTCTGCGCGTTGATATTATACTCCCTTTTATAGATTTTTGAGCGCGCCAATTAATCTGTAGCGTATTCAGGTTCGTTTCAGGTACAGTTTATAAGTATTCTAATTCTAAAAATGTAATTATCTGTTTGGGGGCTTTATGCGCGCGAAATTATTAACCTTGGCTCTAAGTGTGTCTCTACTTACACCCATTTCATTTGGTGCTTTGGCGTCTGAAACCATTAGCCTCACGGACAAGCAAATATCTAGGTTAGGGATTACCGTTACGGCAAGCCTTTCTGCGGGCAACATGTCCCTTGCCAATGTACCTGCAAAAATCATCCCCGTGCGCACAAGCTTAAAAGCAATCACTATTCCCTATGAAGGCGTATTGACTAAAATTCATGTTTTGCCGAGCCAGAAAATTAAAGCAGGGCAAACATTATTCACTGTGCGCAGCCGTGACTATATGGATATGAACATTGGGCTTCAGGCCGCCAAGGGAGAGTTAGAAGCCACTAACATTGCGCTAAAACAGCAAACTTTATTGGTCGATGAAGGCTTGTCCGCGGGCACAACCCTGTTGCCCTTAAAGGCAAATGTTATGCGCGCGCAGGCATTGGTTAAGCAGCACAGCACCCCGCTTCGCGGCATTCATGGTGCGGGTTTATCGCAATACTATATCAAAGCTCCTGAAAGCGGGCGCATTGAAGATTTTGATTTACAAATTGGCCAAAGCGTCGAACCCATGAGTGCCGTAACTGCAATCTATACTTCTGATGATCTTTGGGCAGAAGTGATGGTTCCCGAAAATTTAGTTGGCCAAGTGAAGGCGGGCGACAGTATCGGCTTTGATGATGGCTCGTTCGGAGAAGTAGTTTCCGCCTCTCGGATGATCGACCCCAAAACCAAATCGGCCATGCTGGTTGCTAAAGTGCCTGTGGGTTCAGGGCTTAATCCGGGGCAGCTAACGCAAGTCATTATCTCCAAGTCTTCGCAAGCGGGCGAAATGGTTCGAGTGCCAGTCTCCGCGATTATCCGGTTAAACGGAAAAACAAATGTATTTTTAAAATCAAGCGGCGGGTTCACCCCTATTGCGGTTGAAGTCACAGGGCGCTCTCGCGGCTATGCCACTGTAGCAGGGGCGGTCATTGAAGGCGACCAAGTAGCCGTCACTGGCCTCACCGAGCTTAAAGCCATGCATCTTGCCGGGGTGGAGTAATGCTTAGAAAATTAATCGGGTTTTCTCTAACCCAGCGCCTCTTTGTTATTGCATTGACCTTGGTGATGCTGATTGCTGGCGTTTTATCGTTTTTACGTATTCCTATTGATGCCTTTCCGGATATTTCAACCACACAGGTGAAGATCATCATGAAAGCGCCCGGTATGACCCCCGAAGAGGTCGAGCTTCGCGTGATCGCACCTCTAGAGATGGAATTACTGGGTATCCCCAAACAAAAGGTTCTGCGCTCTATGGCAAAATATGCCATCGCGGATATTACCATTGATTTTGATGACAGCGTCGATATTTATTGGGCGCGCCAGCAAGTGGCAGAGCGCATTAGCAATGCCGCAGGCGATCTTCCGTCCAGCGTAGAGGGCGGGCTTGCCCCAATTTCCACGCCGCTCTCAGAGGTCTATATGTTCACTATTGAAGGGGGCGACCTTAGCTTGGAAGAACGCCGCTCACTTCTGGATTGGACTATTCGCCCCGCCCTACGCACACTGCCGGGTGTTGCAGATTTGAACTCGCTTGGCGGCGTTGTTAAAACATTTGATGTTGTGCCCGACCTTAGCGCTCTGGCGGCAGCGGGTCTTAATATCCGGGATGTTCGAGCCGCCATAGAAATGGGCAACCGCAATGACGGTGCTGGTCTCATTATTGAAGGCGACGAAGCTATTGCGGTGCGCGCCATAGGCGCGGTCACAAAACTAGAGGATATATCCCAAATTGTTGTGTCGCGTGAAAACGGTATTCCGGTGCGCATTCAAGATATTGCTGAAGTTAGAATTGGTAGTTTAATGCGCAATGGTGCCGTGACCAAAGATGGCCGCTCGGAAGTGGTTCAAGGCTTGGTGTTATCCCTGCGGGGCGCGGATGCAAATGCGATTGTTCGTGATGTCAAAACCCGGCTTGAAGAGCTTTCGGTGTCCCTGCCCGAGGGTGTAACTATCAATGCTTTTTATGATCGCTCTGCCCTGATTGATAAAGCCATTGGCGCTGTTCAAAAAGCACTCACGGAAGCCATTGTTCTGGTGCTTATTTTATTGTTGTTATTTTTAGGCAATGTTCGCGCCGCAATTGTTGTCGCCCTTACCCTCCCTATGGCAGCTTTAGCGACATTTTTACTGATGCGTATGACAGGATTATCGGCCAACCTTATGAGCCTCGGGGGACTGGCGATTGCTATCGGATTAATCGTTGATGCCTCGGTGGTGGTGGTTGAAAACGTTGTGGACCGTATAAACCGCCACGGCAAAAACGCAACAGTGCCGCGCCTGCATCTCGTCTACCGCGCAACGGTTGAAGTTGCAGCGCCCGTAACTGCGGGTGTTATCATAATTTGTTTGGTGTTTCTGCCGCTCTTGTCCTTACAGGGTTTGGAGGGCAAGTTATTTAGCCCTGTTGCATTGACGATTGTTTTCTCCCTAGCGGCATCCCTCGTTTTATCTCTGACGATTATACCTGTTCTGGCTTCTTATTTGATTAAACCGGGCAGTGGTAAAGAGCCATTATTGATGCGGATTTTGACACCTGCTTATGGGCGCATTCTTGGTTTTTTTGTGCGCTTCCCTATGGGTATTTATGCAATCGCCGGCATAAGCCTAATCGCGGCTGGTTTTGCGTATTCCAGCGTTGGCAAAACCTTCATGCCAACTATGGACGAAGGCTCTGTTATTATGCAGACAACAAAACTGCCATCCATCAGCCTAGACCACAGCGTCAAGATGGACTTAATGGTACAAAAAGCTTTGCTGGAAGATGTGCCTGAAATTGAGAGCATTATCGCGCGGGTTGGCTCTGACGAGCTTGGCCTTGACCCCATGAGTCCCAATGACACGGATGCTTTTCTTGTGTTAAAGCCCAAAGAACAGTGGCGCAAGCCAGACAAAGAATGGCTTATCGACCAGATGCGAAAATCAATGGAATCCATGCCAGGCATTGAGACTTCGTTCACCCAGCCCATCGAAATGCGTACTTCTGAAATGCTCACGGGCGCGCGCGGCGATTTGGCCGTTAAAATCTTTGGTCCTGATTTGGGAATTTTAGCCGACTTAGCCGGACAAATCCAAGATACAATTTCCAGCGTCGATGGCGCTAGCGAGGTGTTTACGCTATCCAATGATATGGTGGACTATATGCAGCTCCGTCTTGACCGACTTGCACTCGGACGGGCCGGCCTAAACATCTCGGATGTCGAAGACGATATGCGCGCCATACTCACAGGCATGGAGGCGGGTATTGTGGTTGAACCTTTGCGCCGCACACGAATAATGGTACGCGGCGAAGATAGCTTGCGCAGTTCTCCCGATGATTTTAACCGTGTGCAAATTGCCGTCGGCGACGGTGAAATAATTCGCATCGGTGATTTTGCAAGGATTGAACGGGTGCCATCCGGAGTGAAAATTGACCGCGAAAATGCTTCACGCTTCGCCATAGTGCAAGCCTATGTCGCGGGACGCGACCTGGTTAGTTTTGTTGAAGATGCGCAAACGGCAGTGGCCAATCAAGTTGACCTGCCGCAAGGGTATAGAATTAGCTGGGGCGGTGAATTTGAAAACCAACGCCGGGCAGCGGCGCGGCTAGCCGTTGTGGTGCCGTTCGCGCTCGGGTTAATATTCCTTGTGCTGTTTGCGACGCTGCGCTCCTTTAGGCAGTCCTTGTTGATTATGGCCAATGTACCATTTGCTTTGGTGGGCGGCGTACTTTCTTTGGTGCTTGCAGGAGAGTATCTCTCCGTGCCTGCGTCGGTAGGGTTTATTGCCTTGCTCGGCATTGCTGTTTTAAACTTGCTTGTACTTGTGAGCTATTTCAATCAGTTGCTCGCCGAAGGGGTTAGTCTCGATGAGGCCATTTTAACTGGGGCAAAACGACGATTGCGACCCGTGCTTATGACTGCGACAACCGCCGCATTTGGCTTGCTACCGCTCCTCTTTGCTGATGGCCCCGGATCGGAAATTCAAAGGCCGCTTGCTATTGTTGTTATTGGCGGGTTGATCTCGTCAACACTTCTCACACTACTTTTGCTCCCGGTTTTGTTTAAAAAATTCGGTGTCTCTAAAAAACAATCAACACAAAATACAGGAGACCTGGAATGGACCAATCTCTCTGCAAATTAACCTTGGTTTACCCGCCAGAATCAGAAGATAGCTTGCTGGAATTTATGTTGGAGCAAGACCCGCCTTTGTCAGGTTTCACAACAATTAAATGTGAAGGGCACGGGCTTGGCTTTACGCGTGCCAGCGCTAGCGAGAAAGTGCGCGGGCGTATTAACCGCCGATTATTTATTGTCATTATGGATACGCAAAGGGTTGAGCCTTTATTAGCCCAAATTAAAGCTGAATTGCCAATTTCCGGACTCATGTTTTGGACGGAACCGGTATCAATTGCAGGGCGCTTATTATGATCAAGAAACTTCTTTTTTCATTTAGTCTCCTTTCTTATTCTACCGTGTCTTTTGCGAGTGAGGTAAGTTATTTGCCGCCCCCTGAAATGGTTGAGCGTGCTTTGGATAATTATCCGATCTACCAACAGGCCACCCAAAACATTGAAACTTCGCGGGCGCAAGCAGATAGTTTGCGTATGGGGCCACATGAATTAACTTTGGGCGGAAGTTATACAAGACGCCAAATTAGCGGACTTGGCAATTTTGGTGAATATGACGCTACACTTTCAAGAGGGTTACGCATTCGGGGCAAAGCCCGCCTTGACCGCGAAGCCGGGAAAATTGGCGTTGCGTTGGCTGAAAATATTGCAGAAGATGCACGCCACCAAACGGCTTTGCTGTTAAAGCAAGTATGGATGGATTGGCTGCTTGCTTCGGAAACCCAAGCCATCCGCCAAGAGAATGTCAACATTCACCGCAAAGCGCTCGCCGCACTTGAAAAACGCCGCCAGCTTAATGACGCGTCAGATCTTGACGTGGGGTTAGCGCGTAGTGCGATGGAAACTTCTTTATCTACATTAGCCCTGGCTCAAGGCTCAGAAAAACTTGCGCGTGAAGCCATTACTGCAAATTTTCCCGAAATAATCGTTCCGCCCCGCGCCCCGCGCTTGCCAACCCCGGATCGACCAGAAAACATGCAGAAATGGGCGCAACTGGTTCTATCGCGCAGTCATGAAATCACTATAGCAGAAAAAGAAGCAAAACAGCTTGATGTGCAAGCGCGGCGCTCTCAATTAGATAAATATGCAGACCCGACAATTGGACTACGGCTCTTTCATGAGCAAGGTGGAGATGAAACTGGCTTTGGCCTAACAGTGTCCGTGCCCATCGGCATAAAACAGCGCAGCGCAGTCGCTGCCCGTGATAATTCAAAAGCCAAAGCCGCACAATATGCTGCCGCTTATACCCGCCGCGAGATTAATTTAATTGCCCAGCGCGATGTCCAAAGAGTTGCCAATACATACCGCAGTTGGCAATCCGCAGTAACGGCTTTGGACAGTAGCAAGTTTGTCATTGAGAAAATTCGTCGCAGCTATGAATTGGGCGCCCATGATTACACTGGCTTATTACTTGCCGAACAGCAATATTTACAGAGCGAAGAAGCCGAAGCCCTGACCCGTCACAACGCACATAATGCTTGGTTACAGCTCCGAATTGATGCCCATGAGCTTTGGCTTGAGAATGTGCATTAACATCAGGTTGCGAGCCTCACAAACTCAATGCTATCTCCAAGACTATTCCCACAATAAGTTGTGCCGATAGCCTATAGTAAAAATTTCCTATGGTAGTTTTGGTAAATGGGTATAAGAAACCGTATGCTTACGGCACCCATGCCCAACCCAAATTAATAGGAGAGCGGTATGTCAGAACTATCTGAAACACACGACACACCATTTAGCTCTACCACCGATCTGGATATGCGGCATGTGGGTGCTTTACGCCAAGCTATTCGCAGCGAAGACAAAGCAACCATTCGAGCTTTATTAACTGGCGAACATCCGGCGGATTTGGCCGACCGGTTTGAGCAATTATCAACGGACGACCAAACCGCGTTACTAGGGCTGGCTCCTGATGTGATTAGCCCGTCTATGTTGGCGGAGCTTGAAGATGAGGTGGTGGAAGATATTTTGCCGCTTTTGGAGCCGGGACAAATTTCCAAAGCCATGGAAGAACTGGACTCGGATGATGCGATTCAAATTTTTGAAGAGCTGCCCGCAGAGCGCCGCGCCGAAGTTTTGGCCGATATGGCGGCGCAAGACCGTAAGGAAATTGAAGACAGCTTCGCTTTTGACGAAGAAACTGCCGGGCGGCTCATGCAGCGCGAATTTGTGGCCGCGCCGGAATTTTGGAGTGTGGGCCAAACCATTGAGCATATGCGCAGCCAAAGCAAGTTAGACGGTGATAGCCTGCCGGATAAATTCTTTGATATTTATGTCATCGACGCCCACTTCCACCCGCGCGGCTATTTACCGCTTTCCACATTGATGCGCAGTGATCCGGATCAAGTGTTGAGCGACATCATGGACACCAATTTAACTGTGATTGAGCCAGAGCTGGATCAGGAAGATGTGGCTTATCTTTTTGAGAAATATGATCTAATCTCTGCACCTGTTGTTGATGCGGACGGGCGCTTGTCTGGCATGATTACCGTGGACGATATTGTGGAAATCATTCAAGACGAACACACCGAAGACATGCTGGCTTTGGCGGGTGTCAACGAAGCCGGGCTGGTTGATACTGTCGGCTCAACGGTGTTGGCGCGTGCGCCTTGGTTGTTCGTCAATTTGTTGACGGCCATTGCGGCATCATTCGTTATATCACTGTTTCAAGACGAAATTGAAAAATTGGTAGCACTCGCCGTCTTAATGCCGATCGTAGCCTCTATGGGTGGGAATACGGGCACCCAGGCTCTAACCGTCGCTATTCGGGCATTGGCCACCCGCGACCTAACCCCGGCAAACACTAACCGGGTCATTAGGCGCGAAGCCTTTGCAGCGATTGTTAACGGCCTGATTTTTGCCGTGGTTTTAGGTGTGATTACATTTGTGTGGTTTCACAAGCTTGATCTTGCCTTGGTGATCGCGGCAGCTTTGGTGTTTAATCTGTTTTGTGCAGGATTGGCTGGCATTTTAGTGCCGCTGGGGCTTAAGAAAGTCGGCGCGGATCCGGCTGTGGCTTCTACGGTGTTTGTAACTACGGTAACGGACGTGGTCGGTTTTCTCGCTTTTTTGGGTTTGGCGGCGCTGTTTCTTTTGTAATTTTTACCCCGTTTCACCTGAAAGGGGAAAAACGGCACCGGATTTGCACCTTACCTAACAAGACTTAATTTGTGTATTGTTTTGGAACACCTATGGCGCATGATTACAAAATTTCTGACTTTGGCCTCAAGTTGATAAAGGCCTATGAGGGCTTTCGTCCCATCGAAACCGTATTGGTCTCCGGCCAGCGGGTAATTGGCTATGGTCATGAATTTGTGCCTGGTGAAATATCCGTTATTACCAAGAAAAAGGCTACAGACGTGTTGAAAGTCGACCTCGAACCTTTCGAAGAAATGGTGAATTACAATATCTTTGCGCCCCTATCCCAAAACCAATTTGATGCTTTGGTGTCCCTAAGCTTCAATATCGGGAAGGACGCTTTTTTAAATTCCAGCGTCGTCCACAATATGAATAATGGCCAACCCTTGGCGGCGGCAGCCGGGTTTGATGAATGGCGTAAGAGCGTCATTGCCAATCAAACCTATGTGGTGGATGCATTGGTACGTCGGCGCACGGCTGAAAAAGCTCTGTTTCTGAGTCCGGCTACAGGTGTTGTTGCCGCACCCCGCAATGAATTGCCGCCCTTACATGATAGCACAGCCAAGCCCGGCACGGATGATCTTGAAGTGTTCAACACATCGGATGCACGCGGCTATGTTGACCAAACCCCCTATGATGCCGAACCTAGGTACAACAGACGTCGTGAAGATGGGCCGTCCGGCATCCTGACCCTGAGCGAACGAGCCTCCGAGCCGCAGATTTATGAAGATATATTTGAAGACAATGTCAACATTGATGATGTTGTTGAGACAAGCGCCCGCGACACAGAGGGGGAGCCGGAAACAAATGATCTGGAATTAGAGACAGGCGCTCAATTATCACCCATAGCTTTGGCTGCAGCCGAAGTAAGTGAACGGCTTGATAATTTAATGGCCGAAAATGCGGATGCACCAGAAAGCCTAAATGAGAATTTTCAAGAAGACTTTCAAAGAGCCTTGCCAAAAGACGGGCAAAAACTTGATACACAAGATATAGCCATGTCGGAACCACTGAACCTGGGCCTCGCCGCAGATAAAACGGCTGTAGAAGAAGCCGCCCAAAGCGGCATCACTACAAATATAGCCTCTAACGACAGTACAAAAATTGAACACCCTGCGCCTGAAATCACGGAAAGTGATGACACGAGCGGTATTGGTGCCTATTGGACAGCACTGGTTGTTGGCCTGCTTTTACTCGGCGGCGCCTTGTGGAAATTGAATTTCTCTACGGTGGTTAAGCTGGACGAAATGAGCGCATTTTTGGCACCCGTAGCAATGCTCATTGGTGGCATGATGGTGTTAGGCGGATTATATTATTTGCTTAAAGCACAATTGCACAGGATGACATCCTAAGCGAAATAGGGTTTCTTCTACGTCAAACCTTGTTACAATAAGGTATGACAACCCATATGATCAAATTGTCTGTCGGCTCCTTGTCCGTAGAAACCCTTGCGGCCTATCAACAGGGCTTGGCAGTGCGCCGTGGTCATGAAGGCTTGCCCGCCTTTGCAGATCATATCACCCGCATGTCCCCGCGCCGCAAAGCCGAAGTCTTGGATGGCGGTTCAATTTACTGGGTTATCAAAGGCGTAATCCAGTGCCGTAACACTATAATTGATTTGGCCGAAACCCACTCTCAAGACGGTCGCAAAGCCTGTAGGATAATCCTGGCACCAGAGCTTATACCCGTTGTGCCAACCCCCAAACGCGCCTTTCAGGGATGGCGTTATCTCAAACCGGAAGATGCGCCGGCTGATTTATCAAGTCTTGGCGATGCGGAAAATTTGCCGCCCCACATTCGCACAAAATTGGTAGAATTAGGTGTTTGGTAATTAGGTTTTTTTGAAATAAATATCGTGGTGAATATTGTGAAACACCTCATACCCACGCTGCGCTAGCCAATTGATGACTTGCTCTCGGTTTTTATCCCACAATTCTATTTGTAAATAGCAGTTATTATTGGCTAGCATTTGCGCCATGCCCACCAAGGCTTGGGCTTCATGCCCCTCCATATCAAGCTTCATAAATGCGTTCGTATCCGATAGGTCAAATTGACTATCGAATGTGCGGATTTCAACCTGCTGACGATCATTAAAACCGCGCTTCGGGTTGTGTTTTTCGTCCAAATCAAGCGTGGCGGTGCCGGACGATTTTTTATCAAAAGCGATTGTGAGGGTTTCCGCATTGGTACCAAGGCCGTAATTATGTGCCGTGACTTTGTCTTGCAAATCGTTCAAGCCTATATTTTCCACCAGCCGCGACCAGGTTTTGGGTACAGGCTCAAAGGCATGGATAGCCCTAAGCTCGGACGCTTTCACACCCAGCAATACACTATATAAGCCAATATTTGCCCCGCAGTCATAAAATGCCGTCAGCGCATTTTTGCGGATGCAGTCCTGCGCGAAGGCAAGCTGTTCGCGTTCAAATGGCCGCCCAATGAGCATGCGGTTGTCGATCCAATCTGATGGGTAAAGTTTCCAGTTAGCGCCGAGCCTCTTTGCCAAAATTGGTTTCTTACGCAAGCGCAATAGTCGTTTTGCCACACTAAAATAAGGATTAAATCCTACCATATTTCATATTCCGTTTAAATTATTTTATTTGTAAGTGAGCCAATGCCCTCAATAACAATGGTGATTATGTCACCTTTGTTGAGGAAATGTCCGTTCTCTAAACCGCAGCCACCGGGTAATGTGCCAGTTGCGAAAAACTCTCCCGGATAAAGATGCTCACATCGGCTAACATGCGCCAACGCTTCTCCCAACGTATATTGCATGCCTGCGGAAGACACTGCGCAAACCTGCTTGCCGTTAATACTGACGCTTCCTGCCAATTCATTGATACGGGGCAATATTTCATCAGCCGTGACAAAGTCAGCTGAAATAGCATTGGCGAAATGCTTGGATTTTTGCGGGCCAAAACCACTATCCATTTCCGGCATTTGCACATCACGAGCCGAAAAGTCATTAAAGACAACAAAACCACCAATAGCGGCTTGCGCTTCATCAGGGGTCGCATTGTAAAGCGGCTTCGCCAACACAAAGCCAATTTCTAGTTCATAGTCGATTGAAGATGAATAATCCGGCCAAATAATGTCAGCCCCCTCGCCGTAAAAATTCATATGCCCACCCATATAGAATATGGGTTGTGTGTACCAAAGTGGTGCTGGTTTTAGTTTTGGGTGGGTTTTGCCCGTAAGCTTTTTATAAATCTGCGTAAGTCGGTAAGCGCTTGGGCGAGCAGACTTAGCGTAATTGCTTGCCGCATTTATATAGTGCTGTTCACTGAGCATAAAATCTCGATAAGATTTAGGGGCGAACGGCTTGGGGTCACGGGTGTCAACTTGGTTTTGCCCCGTTGCGGCCAGGAACGTTTCATAATTTGCGCTATCTTTACGAACGGCTTTCCAGCCGCTCGTCGAAAAACACTCTAAATGAAAGCCCTCATTGTTCTCAGCTTTGCGAAACCGCATCAACCAGCCATTTCCGCAGCAAATCGTGCGTGGACACGCCGATAAAACTCCCGCCCCATCATGCGCTCGCGCCACTTAACAATTGCCGGGTAAGGGGACAAATCAATATTTGCCATTTCGGCAGGTTCAATTGCCGCAGCCATGCTAATATCTGCGAGGGTAAATTTGTCACCACACATAAACTCGTTGTCTGCAAGCCGGGCTTCTACCATAGGCAAGTCTCGCGCCAACATGTTGTTGCCGGTTTTGATAGAAGCTTCGTCCGGTTCTTCCCCGATCAATTTACAAACAACCCGGTTGAAAAACAGACGGGCAACGGCTTGCAATACATGCTGGGAAGAAAAATCTATCCATTGATTGACCTCGGCCTGCTCTTTGATGTCAGCAGGATAAAAAGATGACGGCCCAGAAAGCGCGCACATATATTTGCAAATAGCATCCGATTGGCTAAGCTTGAACCCGTCATCATCAATGGCCGGCACACGACCCGCTGCATTAATTTCGAGATATTCCGGTTTCAAATGCTCTCCAGTTTGCAGATCAACATGCACGTATTCATGAGGCAAGCCCAGATAGCTAGCACACAGACGTACTTTATTGGTCGGCATGGATAAAAAATGACCATAAATTTTTAACATAAATATCTCCCAATCCTTTGAATAGGTTTACTATCGTATTATTAAACGAAAATCTATTGTAGATTTAGCCTTCGATTTAAACTTCAAGTTAAGCTTTGGGGTCACCTTCTAATAGGTTCTGCAGGCGATCAGCCAAATCTTGCTTTTCGGTGCCCTTTGCGTCAATGCCGGGATCGTCGGCATTTGGCGGTGTGTCTATAGATTGCACTGCTTCTTTTACGCTCCCCACAGCGCGGCGGCGTTTATAAGCCTCATAGCGGGGGTGAATGAGTGTGCCGCTTTTACCGTAGGAAAGCGCCAGCCTTTGCCAATCGGCATCAGTGTAATTAAAGGCGGCACCGTCCGGATCCAAATCAGACCAATCTGCTTCAATTGGCGCACTCACTGCGCGGTTTTGCCACGTGTGGGCGTCTACGGTATTGCCCAACATCTTTTCAGCCTGCGCCGCCAATGCGCAAAGCCGCGCCGATGGGTCTTCGTCTCTGAGCAAACCGTCCAGCGCTGACAAAGCGGTGACACCGTCATCGGCAGCTATCGCCTGCTCTGCAGCCAAAATTTTGCTCTCGCGGTGACCTGAATTGCTTTTGATCAGCTGGTTAATTTTCTTGGCGACGGTTTTAGCTGTTTCGCCCTGCCACACATCCCGATAAGCGATTGAGAGTGCCGGGTGGGGGCTACGTCCCCAAGCTTTCTCGATTATTTGCGCGGCCTTCTTTATCTGCCCGTCCTTCGAGAGAAGTCGTGCCGCCAACGCTACGCCCGGCGCAAAGCCAGGCGATAAATCTGCGGCGCGCTTTGCTTGGTCAAGCGCTTCCACCGCGCGGCCTTTGGCATCCAGTGCATTGGCATTGGCCGCCAAAAGCACGGCACGGCGGCGGCGGATTTCGTCTTTATCCAACAGCTTGCGTTTTTCGGCGGTGGCCAAAGTATCCAGCGCTCCCTCCCAATCTGCGAGTGCGGTTTGCGAATTATAGAGCAAATCGAATGCCCACGATGGTGATTTAGATCCGGCAAATGCCGCCGTGGCCATTTCAATACTGGCCGCGTGGTCGCCCCGGGTTTCAGACAGCCGCGCCAAGCCGCGCAAGCCTGCGGCTTCGGTATCGGGATTGTCTTTCAGGCTGGTATAATGACTGTGGGCATCGTCGTGGGCGCCGCGCATTTCCGCCGCCTTGGCTGAGATGAGCGCGGTTAAGGCCGGGCGGTTCAAAAGTTCGCTGGCTTTCTTGGCCTTTTTGAGCGCACCGGCTCCGTCACCGGATTCCACGGCCAGCAAAGCTTGCTCCACCGCGTCCAAGCCAATTTCACTGCGCCGCCTACCCATGCCTTTTTTCATACGGTTCGGCAGGCGCCACATCCAGGTCAAAAGCGACCACAATAAAATTATGCCCAGAACAATGCCTGCGCAAATAACGATAGCCGCCTGTACGGAAATAAATTGTCCACCAGTTGGGGCGCTTGCCAATAATTCGAACTGGATAACCCGCTCACTGCCCACATAGGCCAGCAAGCCAACTAGGGCGACGAGTAATATCAAAGGTAAAAGGAGCCAACGAGCCATAGGGAAATTCCTGTTCTATTGTTGCGGTGCCGTTTTTTTGCCAAGTTTTTTTGCAGGCTTTTTTGCGGACTTTTTTGCGGCCTGCACCCATTCGGCTGCGCTGGTACGCACGGGTGGGTTCAATTTTTTAATGTGTGCCAAAGCGGCGGGTATGTCACCGCCTTTTAGCGCCGCTTCGGCGGCGTCTATCGCCGTATAAGGGTCAACGACTTCACCGTCTCTAACCTTGATATGCTTGCTCATGGCGCGTCGCAACCACCCCGGCTTATTGGCTTTTGATGTTTCTTGTGCCTTGACCGCCGCCAACATTTTTGCGCGCGGGAATGTTTCAATAAGCACAGCAAGTGCAGATTGTTGCTCTGTTTTTATTGCGAGGCTGGTTGGTTTGTTTTTGGCAGGTTTATTTATGGGCGTTTCTATATCCGCATCTAGCCTTGGTGCTTCGTCCTGCACATTCTGCCGTGTATCCGTTTTAACGTCTTGAACATCAATGGCTTTTTGCAAATCCGAAACCAGTTCTTTTAGCGTTTCGACTTGCGCCCCTAAGGCCGTGTTCTCGGTTTGTAATTTATCCAGCCGAGCTTTGGTTTTTTTCTGGGCGGTACTGGTTACGCCTAATTGCTTGGTCTGGACTTTGGATGTTTTTTGCAAGGCTTCGAGGTTTTGCTCAAGCTCAACCTTTAGGGCCGCAGTTTGGTCCGGCCCCGCTAGCATTTTTGTGCCCACAATCCCCAGACCCGCGCCCAACAAGCTCGACACGACAAACCCGCCGACCACAAAACCACGGCTAACGCTTTTCGGCGTTACATCACTTTCGGTTTCCAACACTGTATCCATATCCGGTGTGCCTTCCTCGGTAATGTCTTCCCCATCAATGTTTTCATTGTCGTCGTTCATTGCTTACTCCTTGGGCGAGTTTAGGCGCACTACGTCCCCGCTTCAAGGTTCAAATTGCCACAAGAACATCTAGCCATTTGTCCCCAAGCCCTGTATTGGGCAAGATATGTTAGATACGCCCACACATATTTCGGACAAATCCGTGCTGGTTCTCGGCATAGAAAGCTCTTGTGATGAGACGGCGGCGTCCGTGGTGCGCCGGTATAAGGACGGGCGGGTAGAGGTTTTGTCTTCATTGGTAGCTTCGCAAAATGAAGTTCATGCGCCTTACGGAGGTGTGGTGCCAGAGATTGCAGCCCGCGCCCATATGCAAAAAATTGAGAGTATAACCGCGAGCGCGCTTAAGGATGCAAAAATTACATGGAGCGATTTGGACGCGGTGGCGGCAACGGCTGGGCCTGGCCTGATCGGTGGTGTGATGACAGGGTTAATGGCGGCCAAAGGCTTGGCGGTGTCCCTCAACATTCCGCTTATAGGCATCAACCATTTGGAGGGTCATGCTTTGTCGCCGCGCCTGACACAGGACTGCCCATTCCCGTATTTGTTATTGCTGGTGTCGGGCGGTCATACGCAACTCCTCAGCGTTGACGGGGTTGGTGATTTCACCAGACTTGGCTCTACCGTAGATGATGCGGCTGGGGAGACCTTTGACAAAACCGCCAAAATTATGAGCCTCGGATTTCCGGGCGGCCCAGCGCTGGAGCGCATGGCAGAGTTTGGCAATTCCAAAGCCATCAAATTACCGCGCCCTTTTAAAGGCAAGCCCCATGCAGATTTTTCCTTCTCTGGCCTGAAAACGGCGACAGCCCGGGCATTTGATAAACTTGGTAATAGCTGCGAGCAGGGCAAAGCAGATCTGGCGGCCAGTTTCCAGCAAACGGTTAGCGATGTGTTATGTGACCGCACGCAAAATGCTATGAACATGTTTTCGGCAACGCACGATGCGCCCTATAGGTTCGTTGTCGCCGGCGGCGTGGCCGCCAATGGGGTTATACGTAGCGCCCTTGAAAACCTATGCCAGGATAATCACTTTACCCTTATAGCGCCACCGCTTAAATATTGCGGTGATAATGGTGCGATGATTGCGCTGGTTGGTGCCGAGCGCTTATTGCTTGGTCAGACGGACGGGCTAGATGTTAAGGCAAGGCCGCGCTGGCCGCTCGATATGGGCAGTGCGCAAAATAATCCGGCCAGCGGCTTTGGTAAAAAAGGACCTAAATCATGACGGCAAAAAATTTTCAAAAATTCGGCGTAATTGGCGGCGGCGCCTGGGGCACGGCCTTGGCGCAAACCTTGGCCGTATCAGGGCGTGATGTCACCCTGTGGGCCTTCGAAGACGCATGTGCCGACGCCATAAATACTCGCCACGAAAACACGCTTTACCTGCCCGGTGCGAAATTACATACGTCCCTAAAAGCCAGTTCCGATCTGGCGGACTTGGCGGGCATGGATGCGGTGCTGGCTGTCGCGCCCGCCCAACATATGCGCACAACTTTGGCCAAGTTCGCACCCTATGCATCCAAGGGATTACCCATTGTGCTATGCTCCAAGGGTATCGAAATATCGACCTTGAGCTTTATGGCTGATGTGTTGACGGAAACATTGCCAGAGACAATCCCCGCCGTATTGTCCGGCCCCAGCTTTGCTATTGATGTAGCCAACGGCCTGCCAACCGCAGTAACCTTGGCGGTGGAAGATCAGGAGATAGGTGCCGCGCTCGCCAACGCTATCGCCGCGACGACGTTCCGACCGTACCTGAGCACGGATGTGCTGGGCGCTGAAATTGGTGGTGCCGTTAAAAACGTGCTCGCTATTGCTTGCGGCATGGTGCTGGGCAAAGGCCTTGGCCGCTCGGCCCATGCGGCGCTCATCACACGCGGCTTTGCAGAAATGACCAGACTAGGCGTAGCACTCGGCGGGCGCACCGAAACCCTAACCGGTATGTGCGGACTTGGAGATTTGGTGCTGACCTGCTCATCCGAGCAATCCCGAAATATGTCTTGCGGTATGGCGTTGGGCAAAGGGCAAAGCCTGGACGATATAATGTCCGCCCGCACCGCCGTCACCGAAGGCGTTGCCACCGCCCCGGCTCTGAAACGGCTCGCCGCAAAAGCTGGTGTAGAAATGCCCATCTGCGAAGCCGTAGCCAATATTCTGGACGGCAGCGCCGAACTAGATGCAGAGATTAAAGCCCTGTTGAACCGGGCGCATAAAGCCGAGGTTTAATACTTAAACCCGCGTTCCGCCGCTTGTTTGCGGACGGCCTTGACCATGACATTGTCGAGGGTGTTTGTCGCTGCCATTTGTTTGCGTTTTTCGGCGACGAACGCTTTTTGTTTTTTGCCCAGCTCTGCGATTTGTTTTTGGATTTGGGCGCGCTCAGCCTGTTTGGCTTCGATGAAGGCTTTGCGTTCGTTAGCCGTTTTACCTCTCAGTTCTTCGGGGAGCTTGTCTTCAGCCATTTTCATGACTGCATCTTTATCTTTTTTATAAGCATCAACAATGTCCCAGCTTTCATTGGTATAATTGGATTTGGATTTTGAGTAGAGACGGCTTATTTCTGCGCCTTTATTCATGGTGCTGGCATTGCTGTCTTGCATGGCCTGTCTGGTTTTATACTGTACACCTTTAGCACCATAGCCATAATAAGTGTCATTCAGTTTTTTGTTGAGGTCAAGCAAAGTATCGTCCCAGGGCGAGGGCACATGCACATATTTTTCGTCCTGATTGATGGTCATATAAATACCGCCCGCGCAGTCGGCGGCATCTTTCCAGCCTGTGCGCATGCCCGTATCCGCGTCGCCGCAGTGAATGGTATCAATGATAACACCCTTGGATTTTGCCCGCTCACAAGCGCTTTGCCATGTCACAGAACCTTGGGTGAACGGCTCATTGCCTGCGATAATAATCAGCTTCATATCGTCTTTGTGACCAGACCATTCCAACTCGTCCAGAGACTTGGTCAAGACTTGCCCGGCATATTCCTGCCCGCCATTGGTCGACAGCGCAAACAATTTCTCCGAGACATCATCAAGGTCAGTCGTCAAGGACAAGACTTGGCGGATATAGCCCTTGGAGACAGAAATAGTACTATTGCCATATTCATACAGCGCCAGTTCAATGATCGGGGTTTGGCCGTTTTTCTTGCCTTCGGCCAGTTCGTTGACCAAAGTCCAAAGCTGAGATTTGGTTTGGGCAATCAGCCCGTCCATTGAATTTGATGTATCCAGCAAGAGCGCGATTTGGATGCGTGGTTGTACGGCACTTTTTGCTTGTGCCAAAACCTCGCCTCCATTTGTTATCTGTGCGCTGGCTGGCATAGCCAACACTGAACATGCCAATACGGAGGAGAGAAGAAGTCGGGAGAAAGTCATAATGTGCCCTTTATATGATTACTTGTTATATTATTTCATATAGCGGAGAACATGGCGAAACTGTGTCGGATAGGTTACAATGCAGTTAGGTTGAGGTGCGCTAACCAAATGGCACTGGCGGCAGTTTAAAACCTTCGGCCTGTAAGGCTTCGTGTAAAGCCAGGCGCACGGCTGATGTATGGGCGCGCAGATTGGCGGCTTTGAGCCAGCAGCGGGCTTGAAGTTTTACCGATGTGGGTGTGAAGCCGGCAATCACGGTTTCGGCTTTATCCGGTACAATGACCATCTCATGATTTTCCAAGGCTTTTTGCAAAACCGCCAAGGCTTGTGCCAGATCATTATCACGAGCGATTTCAATATCTATGTCTATGCGCCGGGTTTTATAGCGCGAATAGTTTTTAATCTGGCTCGCCCAGATTTGCGCATTAGGCGCAGTGATAAAAATCCCGTCAGAGGTTTTAATCTCTGTAGTAAACAAACCAATTTCCAATACCGTGCCCTCAACATTAGAAGCCTGGATATATTCGCCGACCCGGATGGAGCGCAAAAAAATCAGCATCAACCCGGCGGCGACATTGGCTAATGTGCCTTGAGCCGCAAGGGCAATGGCCAAGCCCGCCGCACCAAATACGGCCAATAAAGGTGCCGCTGGAAACCCGGAAACCTTTAGCGCCGCATACATGGTCGCGAGAACAACACCGTAGCGCACGACCATCGCAAGCAAAGGCCGGATTGTATCGTCAACCTCTAAGCCCTTTGAATTGCCAAGCCGCCTACGCACGGTGCGCTCCGCCCAGCCGGCAAAAACCCAACCAATAATCAGAACAGCTATCGCTGCAAAAATATTGATAAGTATTGGCGCAAATACCGTCCAGTCAATCGGCTTAATAGCCTCTAGAAAATCATTCATGATGTTTATTCCGCCGCCTTGATGTGTTCGTCTTCTTCTGGTTCATAAACCAAAAGATCAGCAGGTTGGCAATTTAATTCTCGGCACAGAGCGCTCAGGGTCGAGAAGCGCACGGCGCGGGCTTTGCCGGTTTTAAGGATTGAAAGATTGGCCAACGTAATACCGATACGGTCGGAAAGTTCGGTCAGGGACATACGGCGGTCGAGAAGAACACGGTCAAGATTTACACGAATACTCATATCTACACCGTCAACTTTGCTTCTTGGCGCATGCGCGCACCCTCGCGGAAGACTTCGGCTAATATGATAAGCGCCAGCACCATAAACCAAACATATATCCGGAGGTCTGTTGCCACCACGGATATTTCTTCTGCGCTTTGGCTGAGACGGGAAATAACAAATGTCGAGCAAAGCCGCAATATTTCACCAGCCGCAACCGCCATCCAAATTGTGCGAAGGCGTGTGGCATTTTGTGGGACGAATGGGTCGCCCGTAAGCAGGGTTTTGCAAATATCGCGCAATTGCTTGATGATGATTAAAAATACGGCGGCAACGATAACCACGCTTACGGAGGAGACGAGCGCCATAAATGGTGTGATATTTTCAAAGGTCTTATGTACAGATTCGACGCCTAACATCCCCAAGCCCGCATAGACAGACAACAGGGTAAATAGTGCTAAAAACACCCAACCACCCCACCAGATAATAGTGAGCAAGATGTTCAAAAACCCGATGGCCGGGCTGGCGTTAGGCACTGTTTCATTGTCTGGGTATAGTGTTTCTACATTCATATGTTTTGCATGTTTGTTGGCATTGATGACTTTTCCATACTTATCGATAATCAATATTTCAGGCCAAAGCAAGGCTAAATGTCTGCGGCGGCTTGACACATGGCATCACACAGCTTTACCTGCAGTGAGAAACACGATAGGAAAACTCATGCGCCACCCTCTCAACAGATTAGTCGTCGCCTCTCATAACGAAGGCAAGGTGCGCGAAATTCGCGCTCTGCTCAAGCCTTACGGCGTGCGCACATTTAGCGCCGCCGAACTGGGGCTGGCGGACCCGGAGGAAACCGGAACCACATTTGCCGCCAATGCCGAGCTAAAAGCCAAAGCCGCCGCAGACGCGGCAGGTATGGTGGCGCTGGCCGATGATAGCGGCTTGGCTGTGGATGCGCTGAGCGGCGCTCCCGGCATTTATTCGGCGCGTTGGGGCGAGTTACCGGACGGTAGTCGGGATTTTGGTATAGCGATGCAGAAGGTACACAACAAAATGAGTGAGGTTAAAGGGGTCAAGACCGCGCGGTTTATCTGTGCGCTGTCTTTGGCCTTTCCGGCAAATGGCGTCAGCACGTATGAGGGCAAAGTAGAAGGGCATTTGGTTTGGCCGCCTAGGGGCGATAAAGGCTTTGGCTATGACCCGGTATTTGTCGCACACGGCGATACGCAAACCTTCGCAGAAATCGACCCAGAAGAAAAGCACGCCAAAAGCCACCGTGCCGATGCGTTTGCAAAATTTATCGAAGCTTGGTTTCCAGACGGCCCAATACAACATGGATAAAATCGGGCTATATATCCACTGGCCATATTGCGCCCGAATTTGCCCCTATTGCGATTTTAATATTTATAAGAATAAAGCGGACACAGAAACCCCATTGGTGCAAGCCATATTGCTTGATATGCATTATTGGCGCGAGATGAGCGGGCCGCGCAATCTCGTCAGTATCCATTTCGGCGGCGGCACACCGTCCTTATTGTCTGCGGCCAATCTGCAAAAAACCATAGAGACTGCCCAAGAACTATGGTCACCCTCAAGCGACCTAGAAATCGGGCTGGAAGCCAATCCCAAAGACATCACCGAGAAAGCATTAGCAGCATGGTGCGACGCAGGGATTGAGCGGCTCTCCGTGGGTGTGCAAAGCTTTGACGATAGCGCGTTGCAGTTTTTGGGGCGTGACCATGATGGGCAGACGGCAAAACGCGCATTGGAACTAGCAACAAATATAATACCCCGTGTCTCGGCGGATTTGATTTATGGTTTTACCAACCAAACACCGAACATGTTGCAAAATGATTTGCAGATTGTGTTAGATAGCGGCGTCTCCCATATCTCCACCTACCAATTGACCATCGAGCAAAAAACCGCATTCGGGCAGGCTGAAAAGCGCGGCATAAACAAAGCCGTAGGCAGTGACACCAGCGCAGATTTGTTTGAGCAGGTCATTGCCACATTAACGGCAAGCGGTTTTAACCAATACGAAGTTTCTAATTTCGCTAAAAAAAATGCACAGTCGCGTCATAATTTACTGTACTGGCAAGGCGGTGATTATGCAGGCATCGGCCCCGGCGCCCATGGCCGTTTAACAGTGGACGGCAAACGCCGTGCCACCATCGCCGCCCTTAAGCCCAAAGACTATATCGCATCCGTGAATTCAAAGGGTCACGGCATGGCCGAACAAGAAACCCTAAGCCCGAAGTCATGGGCAGAAGAATATGTGCTTATGGGTATGCGCATCTTGGGCGGTATCAGCTTGGCGCGGTACGGGCAAATATCCGGCAATACTCTGCCGGCTGAAACAATCAGGCAATATGAAAAATCTGGTTTGCTCAAAAAAACGGAAGATCAATTATCCGCAACTCCAAAAGGCCGCATGGTGCTGGACACGCTTTGTCATGAATTGCTATCCTATTAAAAAGCACCATCCGTAGATTTTGGTGCCGCATCAATCACCACGAAACGTCCGTTTTTGATTTGGTAAACCGCAAGGCCGCGCTCTGGTGTGCCTTGTTCTGTGAACCTAACCAAACCATCAACGCCGAAAAACCCTGCCGGGTCGGTGAGCATGTCTGTGCGGTCTTTGACATCACCGCCCGCAACGAACGATGCTATGGATAACCCGTCATATGCGAGGGATGCCAATCGCGACGGTTCTTCGCCGTAAACCGCATCATAATTTGCGTTGAACACCAATTTTCCCTCTAGGTCAGGGCCTGCGAATATGCCACCTGCAAGGGCTGGCTCTTGCGCGGCTTCGTCGCGGTTCCATAAGCCCGTACCCATGATTTGTACATGGCGAGTGTTCTCGTTATAAAACGTCAAGAGCGGTGCCAATGAGCGCAAGGCCGTACCACCTTCGGGCAAAAGCACCACATGATATGGGTCGTCAAATTCCGGGTTTTCTGCGGTCTCGGCGGGCGACGGAAACAAATTGGCCAGCTTTGCAGCAGGTGCTTGCATAACCGTGATGTCCTTGCCCCTATATGTTTCGACCCCGGCCATGATGCCGTCCAGATTTTTCACATTGGCTTTGTAAGCGTTCAGAACCCGTTTTCCGTAAATAGATTCGGGGCCGAGAAAAGCAAATTTCGACGCACCAGCTTCTGCGGCAAATTTCGTGATGCGGCTAACCTCTGCTTCGGGCGGAAAGCTCAGAAGATAGACACCGCTACCAGCCACGGAAGTATCAGTGGAAAAGCCAATAACTGGCACACCCGATGCACGTGCCGCTAACCCTGACGCCTTAACCGAAGCAGCTAAAATCGGGCCAATAATAACATCGGCACCTTGGTCAATAGCTTGTTTGGCAGCCGCTGCGGCACCTTGCGCCGTACCCTTGCTGTCTAGCGCTATGAGCAATATATTGTTATCGTCTTTATCAAATACAGACATTTCTGCCGCCTGCAACATAGACGCCGCTTCGGTGCGTAAATTACTTGAGCGCGCGGAAAATGGCAACAAAAGCGCCACACGTCTGATATTTTCGCCGTCCATAAAGGCAGGCGTCAAACCGCGCACTGTGGCTTCAGGTTTGGGTTCTTCCGTTGGCGCTTCGGGGGTGGGTTGTTCTGGGTTCGGCTTTATAATGACAGGTTGCTGTCCGGGGCCAGGAAGCCCTGGTACTGGGAGTTGAGGGCCTTGCGGCGCGGTTGTTGCGCAAGCGCTCAACGATATGGCTCCGATAATCGCTATGAATACGGTACGCCAGCAACCTTTAATCCAGTGGCCTCTAATCCAATGGCCTTTAATAAAGGGTCTCGCTTTTACCATTACATCCAAGTACACTGTCATAAATAATTCCAAATTTAAAAAGACACCCAGAGAAACTAGCGTGCCCGATAATAATACAGACTCTATAAGCCCAGACTTTATAAGTCATGCCCGACAAGCGCAATCCCAAAACCGTCTCGAAATACAGTCCGGTAAATTAGACGCCGGGCTATATCTTGTCGCCACGCCCATCGGCAATCTGCGCGACATAACTTTGCGCGCCCTCGATATTTTGTCCAGCGCCGATCTGGTGCTGGCCGAAGACACACGCCGCGCCCGTATCTTGCTGAACGCTTATAGTATCAAAGCGTCTGTAAGTGCCTATCATGACCATAATGTGGCAAAGAAGTTACCGAGTGTCATAAAAAACCTTCAAGACGGCAAATCCGTGGCACTCATTAGCGACGCGGGCACACCGCTGGTCAACGATCCGGGCTATAAATTAGCCCGCGCCTGCATCGCAGAAAACTTGCCCGTATTCGCAGCCCCCGGTGCCAGCGCCGTGCTGGCCGGACTGATTAGCTCTGGTCTGTCCCCCGCCCGGTTTATGTTCGCAGGTTTCTTGCCGCCAAAATCCGCCGCTCGCCAAACCGCTCTGCGCGAGGTCGAAGCCGTACCGGGGACGCTGATATATTTCGAGACCGCCAAGCGCGTCAAAGCCTGCCTCACCGATATGCAAGCCGTGCTGGGCGACAGACAAGTCGCCATTGCTCGCGAGTTGACCAAGAAATACGAAGAAATCCTGCGCGGCTCTATTAGCGAGCTTATAGAGCGCGTCGGGAAAACACCCTTGCGCGGGGAAATCGTGGTTGTTATTGCTCCGCCGGAAGCGCAAGAAAAATGGGACGAGGACAAGATACGCACTGCACTCAAGCCCCTGATAAAAACCGAAGGCGTCAAACGCGCCGCCGCCGCCATCGCAGAACAAAGTGGTCACAAAAAACGAGACATTTACGCAGTGGCTCTGAAGATGAAAGATGAATAAAGCCACGAGAAAACAAGCTAGAAAACAGGCAGAACAAAGAGGCCGCCGCGCCGAAACTTTGGCCGCATGGCTCTTGCGGCTCAAGGGCTACAAAATCCTAGACATGCGCAAACAAACCCCCCACGGCGAAATAGACATCATCGCCCTCAAAGGCAAAGTCCTGGCCATAGTCGAGGTCAAACGAAGACCAACATTAGACAAAGCCCAAGACGCCCTGCACAACGCCAATCTATCCCGAATAGAAGAAGCTGCCTACTATTATCACGACAAGCGGACTCGACTAGGAAATAAAGACATTCGCTTCGACGCGGTTTATGTCATGCCGGGATTGCGCATCAAACATGTAAAAGATGCGTGGCGGGGGTATTAAGGAGCCGTGCTCTCCAAGCCGATCACGTATTTTGAGTGGCGGAAGATACGGAACGGCAGACACTGAATCATGGCCTGCATACGTAAGCGTTCGGGGGCCGGGTATTTAAACTCAACCACGGCGTAGACGGGGGAGTTAACGAAGCTAGAAACCGGTGCGGGATGCAAGCGTTTGAATTTTTGCTGCAAGTCAATGGTCATACGCAAGTCTGTATCAAGCATGAAATACTGGCGGTCATATTGCACTTCCAGAACGGGGAATAGCGGTGCCATTCTCAGAGTTTCCAGTGTCGTATCATTTTCTGCCAATATTTCCCGCAAGCCTTTTTTAGTATGCGGCTTGGCCAAGCCTTTATTCGTCAGGCGTTCGGTTTCTTTACGCGAGGCTTTGCCAGCTTTTATTTTTTGTTCCAATGTCAGCTTGGACAGATCATCATTATACCAACGAATGCGGGTTTTACGCCGCGCCGCAAGGCCGGAAATATTATCAATATAATCAGAAAACTCCGCCGTGTCATAATAGACGGAATTAATCCGGCGATCCGGATAGGGCGCGCGCGGATATAACCCCGCTTTATAAAGATGCGGCAGAAAGTCTTCGTACTGCATTCGGTCGAGGGGCATTTTTATTTCGTAACGATAACCCTCAAGCACGGCAGATGTTTTAGGTGTGAAAAGCGCGTTCATTGGACTGCGCCCTCTATGAGTAATCCCGCGCTAACCATTTGTTTGCGGCTTAATTTGGTCTGGGTCATAATCGTCTGGTTCAACGTAATTTGTGTGCTTTCTTGTTGGCCGGTTTCTATCATCTTGGTTTTGAATGTGCAGTTCTCGCAATTGATTTGCGACGGGCCATATTCTTGTTTCTTGATATAGGTCATCAAGGCTGTGCCAGAAATATTAGCAAATGAAACATCTGCGATATTAACACGGGATAAATCCTTGCTCACCACACCGAGCACAGCACCGTCAATGCGGATATTTTTGGCCTCCAGGGTGGATTTTTCACCCACGGAGACCGCTTTATCGCCAATCTGGCTCATGGTGATATTGTCGAGTGTCAGTGCGGTGCCAGAAATATCTATGCCGTCATTGCCACTAGCCGTAAAGCTGGAGGACGTGATTATACCGACGGAAAAATCCGTATCAAATGCGTCGGCGCGGGCGCCCTTGATCAGGATATTGGTGAGGTTGAAATCCGACTTGACGATGTTAAGCGCGTCTTCGCACTGGGCGTCGATAAACCGGGAATTGGTAATATCCACATCGCTTTCGTAAAAACTCATACAGCCCGTCATGCCGTAATAACCTTGGCGGTTGGCCAGGTTTTGCGTACTTGTTCCAGTAAGCTGGAGATGATTTACCCGAGACCGTGTAGCGGACTTTGACACGAAGATACCGCCCCAAGCCCCCATGCCGAAATAATCCGTATTGCTGCTGAGCGTAATATTGACGGGCATGTCTTTCGTCCCGTCTACTATCAATGGCCCTGATATTTTGAGCAGACTACCCTTATTGAAATTGAGCCTTGCACCTGCCTGCATGGTGGCACCCCAATTTTTTGGCAGGGCAATGCTCTTATTGATGTCATATATTCCGGCGGTAAATGTCACCTGCTTGTTTGCTTCGTTGATATTGGCAGCACCAACTATAGTGCGTATGGCAGAGACGGGATCCGCGACAAAACCCGTTACTGTATTTTTGTACTGAATATCAACGGCCCGCGTATAAGGCTTGCCCTTATAAATATAATCTAGCTTGAAGCTTTTATATTTACTTAAATCAGTGTCGGGGACATGAACTGATTGGGCAACAGGGCGCGGGTTTTCTTTGGCGCTTTCCAGAACGAAAGGTGTGAAATCAACTGCGCGAACATACTTGTTTTTGCCCTCAACATAAATGCTTTTCAGGTCAATGTCGGCCAGCGTTAGATTGCGAAACTCGAATGTACCGCTATCTTCGCCCGCATAATAGAATGCCGTCAAATGTGTGCTTAGGATTGCTTGTTCCCGCAGGAAATTTTCATCGATAATGCCCGGCTTCGTGCGGACAAACCCGTCTTCGGCACCCCCGTAAAACCCGTGTTCAGCATACATATATTGGGTTTTGATACCGGCCTCTGATGTCAATTGCGCATCCAATTCCGCGAGCAAGCCCTCCAGGTTTTTCAATAAAAGTTCTGGCGTAATCTGGCCAGGTAACTGTTCAAAATGCTCAAAGCTAAAGAATTTCCTGTGCAGGATTTGACGCTCTGAAAGCCACTTCGCGAATGCGGGTGTTTGCAATTCTGTGCGAATAACTTCGGCTTCCTGGTTAACAGCCGCGCGAAAATCTGCGTCCCCAAAAGCAGCCTGAACATCAGCGTCCACACACATAGCAAATTTGTTGGGAAAGGCCATATTGTCGAAGGATACGGGTTCCAACAAGCCGCTAATCGGGTTGAAATAATAGCGTCTATTGTGCCACACGGCTGAATGACAACCGCCCCAGATATTGGTCAAGACCCAGTATTTTGCAAAATAGTCAAAGTCCAAGCTATCGCCAGCAGAAGCTTTCCCGTCGAGAAAATCGCGCAACAATGCCTGTCCGCGTATCTGGTTGTTGGTCGGGATAGAGCCGCGCTTGAATTTCTTACCGGTATAATCTTTGATCATAACGTCGCGGTGACCCGACAGGTTCTCGCGGTAGGGGTCGTCTACGGGTGCCGTGTTAAAATTAATGTTCCACTGCGCCCACATAGGGTCTTCATTTAAGGCGAGAAGTGGCCCGTCGCGGCGGTTTTGCGCTTCGATCATTTCTTTGGCGAAATGTTCCTCTAAGGACATAATTCCGATGGAAATATCGTTGATATACACATCGACGAATTTTTGTCTGGGTGCGAGAATGTCTTGCTTGCGCATGTGCTCCAACAGCAATGGCCCGGTACCGTAGGCGCGGGTCTGGGGGTGCTGTACCGAAAATGTTTTCATGCCGAACAGATACCCGCCTGCACGGGTTTTGATACGGTAGGATATTTTTGTCGGATGGGACAGATGGTCACCCCAATCCCCTTTGAGCCGTAAGGATACTTTCGATTTTTCTTTACGCCCGTCAAATTCGACCACCACAGTGCCCTTGACCCAATCGCTTTTTTTTGAAAAGTGGATGGGAACAGGCATGGCCAAAACACTGCGCCGTTTGGCTTCTAATTTCCCTACCGCCCCGTCGGTCATATATATCCGCACGACGGGTAGCTGGTCTTTGGAGACACTCAGCCGGTTGACGCCGTGGGTGATGGTTTCGGCGTCCCGGATGATCGGGTTCATAATTTTACAGCGTAAACTACCGTGGGTACAATTGCCCTTTAGGATTTGGACAAATCCCAACACAGTGTCCGGGTTCTGCTTTATCCCCTTGGAGCCAAGCAAAAACAATGCCGACAAGGCGATGATAAATATGTAGGATAAATATTTTTTCATAAGTTCATAAATCAGCAAGTGAACACGCAAACCGCTAGAGATAGGTATTTTTTACGTTATAATTCTGGCATTTTCTGTCGCGATTACCCGCACGCCTTTGTTGAGCGCCTGCATTTCCGTTTTTAGTTTGGAGAAATTTTTCATCTCAAAATCGGCAATATCCAGTAGCATTTCGGTGCTGCCGTCCGTAGCATTGATCCGCTTGACGCCGTAAGTATAGCCAAGCTTGCCCATAGCGGTTTCTACATCGTCCGTATTGATACCACCGCTCTCCTTTGGGAAACTAAGGTCAACAAAAATGCTCTGGGCGCTCTTGGCGGATTTGTTGAGGAACGCTGCTGGTATCATGCCCAGACAAATTGCCGTAAAACCAATTATGGTGGCAAGGATTTGATTGGCACCAAGCCCTAGCCCCACCGCAATGGCAACAAATAAATAGAGCAACTCTTCCGGCTCTTTAATAGGCGTGCGAAAACGAACAATAGATAAAGCACCAACCAGTCCCAGAGACAAAGCGATAGAGGATTTAATAATAGTGATGATTAAAATCATGCTGGGGATCAGCAGGATAAATACGGTCAAATATTGCCGCGTATCGACCACCAGCCGCGTAGTGCGCGTAATCACATCTTTCCAGATCAATGCCATCAAAAGCCCGATGCCCATATTTCGGATCAGATCGACAATGGAAACATCAATAGTGGCGTAAGGGTTCAGGAAGTCCATAGTGTACCTTGTTTATATTATTTATTGCGTAGAAAATCTCCCATAAGGCGTACAAATTCAGAGTTAATATTTGGTTTCAAGCCTAAATTTTATTATGACTGATGCCGGACATTATTTTTTTGGCTTGCACAGACCTGTTTTCTCGCCCTCAAACCTTGACTCCTATCTCCTGCGTCCTTATCTCCCCTGTATTGGCAGTCGGGGCTTGTGAGTGCTAAACTCGATATTCCGGCTGATGTTCAACCTAAACAGAGAGAAAATAGATGAAATTTCGTCCTCTACATGACCGTGTGCTGGTAAAGCGCGTGGCAGAAGAAACCAAAACTGCTGGTGGGATTATTATTCCTGATACGGCTCAGGAAAAACCATCCGAAGGCAAAGTTGTGTCTGTTGGACCTGGTGTCCGCGATGAAAACGGCAAATTTGTTGCCCTCGATGTCAAAAAAGGCGACCGTGTCTTGTTCGGCAAATGGGGCGGTACCGAAGTAACGATTAACGGCGACGAGCTTTTGATCATGAAAGAAGCTGACATTATGGGTGTTTTGGCTTAAGACCGCACACCCTTTATTTTATCTAAATATGGAGAATTATTATGGCGGCTAAAGACGTCAAATTTGGAACAGATGCTCGCGACAAAATGTTACGCGGCGTAGACATCCTCGCAAATGCAGTAAAAACCACGCTCGGCCCCAAAGGCCGCAATGTGGTTATCGAAAAATCTTTCGGTGCCCCTCGTTCAACTAAAGACGGCGTGACCGTTGCCAAAGAAATCGAGCTTGAAGACAAGTTCGAAAACCTCGGCGCGCAAATGCTCCGCGAAGTTGCCAACAACACCAATGATGTTGCCGGCGACGGCACGACAACTGCGACGGTTCTGGCGCAAGCCATCGTTCGCGAAGGCCTAAAGCGCGTAGCCGCTGGCATGAACCCTATGGATCTTAAACGCGGTATCGACAAGGCGTCCAAAGAAGTCGTTGGCGATCTGATGAACAAAGCCAAGAAGATTAAATCTTCGAGCGAAATCGCGCAGGTTGGTACGATCTCCGCTAACGGCGAAGCCTCTATCGGCGAAATGATTGCCGAAGCTATGGGCAAGGTTGGCAATGAAGGCGTTATTACGGTTGAAGAAGGCAAAACTGCCGAAACCGAATTGGACGTTGTTGAGGGCATGCAGTTTGACCGTGGTTATCTGTCCCCTTACTTCATTACTGATGCGGACAAAATGCGCACAGAAATGGACGACCCGTTCATCCTCTTGAACGAAGGCAAATTGTCATCCCTACAGTCTATGCTACCAATCCTCGAAGCTGTTGCCCAATCTGGCAAGCCGCTTTTGATTATCGCAGAAGACATTGAAGGCGAAGCGCTTGCGACCCTCGTGGTCAACAAACTTCGTGGTGGCCTGAAAATCGCGGCTGTCAAAGCCCCTGGTTTTGGTGATCGCCGTAAAGCCATGCTCGAAGACCTAGCTGTCCTTACGGGCGGTACGGTTATCTCTGAGGATCTTGGTATCAAGCTGGAAACGGTTACGCTGAACATGCTCGGCACGGCCAAGCACGTCACCATCACCAAAGACGACACAACTGTTGTCGACGGGAACGGTAAGAAGAAAGACATCAAAGCCCGCGTTGCGCAAATCCGCAAACAGGCCGAGGATACGTCTTCTGATTACGACAAAGAAAAACTGCAAGAACGTCTGGCCAAATTGTCCGGCGGTGTAGCGGTTATCCGCGTTGGTGGTTCAACCGAGATCGAAGTGAAAGAACGCAAAGACCGTGTCGACGATGCGCTCAACGCAACCCGCGCTGCCGTCGAAGAAGGCATAGTGCCAGGCGGTGGTACGGCTCTCTTGCGGGCGTCACGTTTCATTGATGTCAAAGGTGTCAACGCCGACGAACAAGCCGGTATTGAAATCGTCAAAGCGGCCCTGTCCTACCCTGCATTCCAAATCGCAGCAAATGCTGGCGTCGAGGGTGCGGTTGTTGTTGGCAATATCATTGCGGAAAACAAAGCCAATTACGGCTTTGATGCCCAAAACGAAAAATATGTCGACATGGTCAAAGCCGGTATCATCGACCCGGTCAAAGTCGTGCGCACAGCCCTACAAGACGCGGCTTCTGTCGCAGGCATAATCCTGACAACAGAAGTCGCAATTTGCGATGCCCCAGCCAAAGACGGCGACGCCGGAATGGGCGGCATGCCAGGTGGCATGGGCGGAATGGGAGGCATGGGCGGAATGATGTAAACGAGGGATTGGGTGCGCTTCTTAGCGCACACAATTAGGGAGCCAAATGGCTCCCTCCCGAGTTTCTTCGAGGATTTTTCAAAAAGAAAAATACGAGAAGTCTCAACTTCAAACTCCAAGCTTTCAAAAGAAAAAACAAACCGCTCCGTGGAAACACGGGGCGGTTTTTTAGTTCTGTGTATCCCTCAACATCCAAGCCCCTCACCCGGCGCAAGAGCGCCGACCTCTCCCCCAAAGGAGAGGTGAGAAAACTGCGTTTTCTTTGATGATGGTTGTTGGTGGGGTGCTTATACCTAACCACAAAAATGTATCTCAAGACAACGTCTCCTCTCCTTTGGGAGAGGAACAAGGTGAGGGGTTTGGATGTTTGCGGCTATGTGCTAAACTCTCCACATGGACAAACCAACAAAAACCAAATTGGCTCGGAAACTGCGGCGCACACAAAGTAATTCCGAGGCGATTTTTTGGCGCGAAGTGCGCGGACGGTTACTGGCTGGTTTTAAATTCCGCCGCCAAGTCCCCATTGATAAATATATCGTCGATTTCGTTTGTGACAGCGCAAAGCTAATCGTTGAGCTTGACGGCCACCAACATGCAGACACCAAAGAAGCCGATGCATCGCGCACAGCTATACTCGAATCCAAGGGCTACCGCGTTATCAGATTTTGGAATGATGATGTCTATGATAATCTGGATGGGGTAATCGCCGGGGTTTTACAAGAATTGGAAATTGCCAGTAATCGAGAATTATGACCCGCTAACATCCAAGCCCCTCACCTTGTTCCTCTCCCTATGGGAGAGGAGACGTTGTCACCATGTTTTGTGTTTGCAGCGCATTATGGGTAAATAACACTTCTACGGATCCGTTCAAAGGATGAATAACAAACAAGTGCAATTACCTGATTACATCACCCTAAAACCAGACCGTGGCC
>JAKIUV010000014.1 GCA_021647375.1 Robiginitomaculum sp. | reverse complement strand
GTTGAGAACATAATGGCGATGGCCATGGCCGGATGTTTGGCGAGGGCGTCTTCCAAATCCACATGTTCCGAATAAGACCCATTAGCAATCCGCGAACCCGTAGTCCCCGTACCGTGTTTTTTAATCGCATTGATGGACGCGTCCATACAATCCGGGTCGAACGTAAGCCCAAGATAATTATTAGTGCCCGCAAGCACGATAGAGCGGTTGCCAATGCGCCCACGTGTAGCATTTATTATGTCGTCAAATTTAACACCGAACGGGTCAACCCCAAGCCTGTTCACCAAATCGGTACGCGATTGCAGGGTCGAGAATTTATCAAAAATATCCACAAGGCTACTCTTGCGTTAACTGGCGTGTAGCATTGACCAATTCGCCGACGGTTTTAATATCACTAACCATTTCCATGGGAATTGAAATATCGTAGAAATCTTCCAAGCCCATAATCAAATCAAACACGGCGGTCGAATCCACTTCCAGATCCGTGACAATACTACTTTGCAGGGTGATGACATGGTTTTTTGGATTATATTGAACAAGCAGTTCACAAATTTTATCAAATATTTGACCGGGCGTTGGTTTAGGCATATTTAGCTCTTTTTGGCTTTGGTACAATTGTGTTTCATTACTCGTGATAATCCGGCAGTATTGTCCGCTTTAATGCCAATTGCAACACTGTTTGTGTCTCATTTTCAACAGGGACACTCCAATCTTCATACAAAAACTCTTTGAGCTTGCCCAGTGTTAAATGACCCTTGCCGAAGGCACGTTTTGCAGCACTATTTATAACTGCAATCAGGTACAAAACCGAGAGCGGCAAAGGAAATACCCGCACAGGTCGCCCGAGAGCCAGCGCGCATTCGTTTGCAAATTCCGGCCAAGTGATGCTGGCTCGGGTGGCCGTGGTCACTGTACGTCCATCACATGAACCGTCCAGACAAGCATGCGTTAGGAACCGCGCCAAATCGTCGACATGTACCAAACCTATTTTGCGCTTTCGCCAATTCCGCCCTCCGGGTGCAGGTAACCAGCCTTTTTTGATCAACGCATAAAACGGCGCGGTGGCCTTATCTTCAGCGCCAAATACGGCGGGGGCGCGTACAGCGACCCCCTTCATCGAACCAAGCTTGCGCGCCAATTGCCCCTCACCTGCCCGCTTAGAGCCTGCATAATCAGACAGTCCTGCCTGCTGCGCCGCCAAGGACGACAAATACACAAACCGTTTAACTTTGGCGCGAGCCGCCGCCTGCACCAAGGTGCCAACGGCATCTGCATTGATTTTGTAATACTCGGTTTTGGTGCGCGCAGTCACCAACCCAGCCATATGAATGACAGTTTCTGCGCCCGCACACAGGGATATTTCGCTAATGGGATTATCGAGCGTCCCCTCGATCCAATTGATATTATCGTGTTGAATGGTATTGCCGCTCGACCCGGGGCGTACCAAAGCCTTGATCAAATACCCTTGTGATAACAGTTCGCGTATGACGGCACGACCAACAAATCCCGTGCCACCCGTGAGAGCTACGATTTTCTGAGACACTTTTACGAAATGCCTCGGTGTTCGTCTATTAACCGAACGGTCACATCCGCTTGCAAGTTCAGTATAGCACCGCTTAAGTACTTTTCGCGCACACGGGCGCGGCTCAATTTACCGGACGAGGTAACAATCATTGATCCGCGTGGTACGAGGATCAGAGTTACCGGCGCACCTATCTCAAGACGGATAGCCGCGCTTACCATAGAATGGATTTCTGCCAAAAGCACCTCATCGCGTGTCCGACATTCTAATAATAAAATTATTTCTTTCTCATCGCCACTGCCACCGACAGCGAATGCACATGCCCGGCCACATCGGCTCGTGGCCGCCGCTTGGGCCGCCCACTCAATATCTTGGGGCCAAATATTGCGACCATGCCACAATATTAAATCTTTAAACCGCCCCGTGACAACAATTTTATCGCCAATCCAATAACCCAAATCACCTGTATCCAACCATCCATCATCGGTAAATGCGGCTTGGGTAGCCTGAGCATTATGGAAATATCCAGGTGTGACACTGGGGCCGTAAAGGCAAATGCGGCCAACCTTACGTTCCCCTTCAACCTTGCCCTCAAAACTGCGGACTTCAAGCTTATGTCCGGGAATAACGCGGCCACAAGCTACAAATGTACGTCTGTGTTCGGCAGGGGTCAGATCCGTTACAGGTACGGCCTCACCAGTACGCTCAAGGCGGTCAATATCTATAGTATCTTCCAGCAAGCCCTCGCCGAACGGCGAGAACGTCGCACCCAATGTAATTTCGGCGAGACCATAACTTGGCATGAAAGAACTCTCTTCAAAACCGCTATCTTTAAAGGTTTTGGCAAAAGCTTTAAGGGGTTCCGGTTGTACCATATCACCGCCAATTCCAGCTGCTTTCCAGCTAGATAAATCCAACTCCCGGTCTTCGCGCCAACGCCGCACACATAATTCATAGCCAAATGTAGGGCTAAATGATAATGTCGCCCGGTTTTTGCTAATTAAAGAGAGCCACGTGATTGGGCGGCGGGTAAAATCTTGCGGATCAAGATAGTCCACAGAAAGCTGGGTCATCATTGGACCAATCATAAATCCGACCAACCCCATATCATGATACATAGGTAGCCACGACGCAGCTCTATCCCCCTCGCTAACATTAAGACCGCCACTGCTAACCATTCCGAGGCAATTCGCGACTACAGTTTTCTGGGTTCCGATAATCCCCTTGGGGGAACTGGAACTACCAGATGAATACTGGATATAGCAAGGCCCGTCCGGCCCGTGTGGACGCAATTCTCCGTCAGCCGGATAGTTGGCCAAATCTTCAAAACTAATCACCGGAATATCATTATCATTGAGCGCCGAGCTAATGATGTTCTCCATATTTGCGGGCGTCAGAAGTACGGCAAAATCGCCCGTATCTGCCATGCGCTGCAACTGGCGCTCATAGCTACCGCGCCCACCCAAAGTAACAGGTAAGGGCAAGGGCGCAGGGATAACACCAGCATATTGGCAAGCATAAAACATAGTGACGAAATCAGCACTGGTCACCGCACAAATGCCAATACGGTCACCAATATCGGTCAGGAGTACAAGACGCTTTGCAGTCTCAACCGCTCGGTCACGAAGCTCCGCATACGGCAAACGGGTTTTCAGATCGCCCTTACCAGTGTAAAAATTAAACCCCGTATCGCACTTGGCCGCGTACTCCAACCCTTCGATAAGTGTTTCAAACAGTCCGCGTACCAACGGTTGCCCACGGTCTGTACTTGTCGGTGCAATCATGTATATCCCCTTGGCAACAGCCATTTGGCACAAAAATATCTTAATACCAAAATAACTCTCAATGTAAAGCACCCCTTAGGTTGCGAGGAGTTCCCTTAGCTGGGCATTCACGATAGCAAATTTAGCCAAGGACCAGCCACCGGATGCGTTGATTTTAGAATATGCTGCATCATAGGCCTTAACTGCATGGGGTTTACTATCAATATATGTTTTGATCATAGTTTTGGTGCTCGCTTTTGCTGTACCGCCGCCGTCAATATGTAGGCGCGCTGCATCCAATGCCAACCCAGCCTGCGCGGCATAATAGTCTTCTTCTATGCGTTGTTGCGCCAAACCTTCCCAATGGGTTTTGGGTTTGGCTTTCATGGACATAGAACGCAAACGGTCGATTTTAAAACGTCCGCCCATATCGTAGAATAATTCCGCAGACTTGCGTATCGGCCAGCCGGTTTTTTCCGTAAGTTCAACCACGTCAAAACCGGACGCCCGCGCGCGGAGTAGCGAAACATCCGCCGCCAGTTCCTCTGGAATACCCGAACGGATAAAGCGACCAATCCTGCTTGCTACCCGGCGGCTGTCATAACTGGACAGCACATTGACCCAGCTTTCATCTACATGAGTGAGACCGTCTGTGCGCCTTGCTATACGCATGTCTATGGAGCCTGTCTCGCCGCGTCTAACCAGCCAACCAATAACCCGCTGTAATACGGTCGATATTTCCGCCTGTAAACTTAACTGGGCTTCAGCACTGATTTTATTATCAAGTCTATTGATGGCCGAACGAATTTTATCAATTTGCAAAACCTCATAGGCAATTGTGAAGGCTTTGGCTATATCGTCGGCGCTACCATTGGTTTGCTCAGATAGGCGCGACATAAATATTGGGCCACCAACATCTACGATTTGGTTGCAAAGCCGCGAGATAATGATTTCGCGGCGGAGGCGGTGATTTTTTAGCGCCTTGTCAAAACCTTGAACGGCGGCGGGGAAATAGTTCCTCAGCATTTGATTGAAAAAGGGGTCATCCGCCACATCTGTTTCCACCAAATCATCAAACAATACGATTTTGGCATAAGCATTGAGCACCGCAATTTCGGGGCGGGAAAGTTGCCCGCCCTTATCACCAATATTTTGCATCTCTGTGCCGGAAGGCAGCCCCTCAACTTCCCGGTCAAGCTTCCCCGCAGCTTCCAGAGCTTCCATAAACCGACCATAACCATGGTGTTCTTCACGGGCATACATTTGTGCCAAGGATACCCCCCCCGTCTGGTCATAATTATGACGCAGAACCAGTCGTGACACATCATCCGTCATCTTCTCTAAAAGCTTGACCCGACCGCTGGCTTTTAGCTCGCCGCTTTCAATAGCACCCGACAACAAAATCTTGATGTTGACTTCATTATCAGAGCAATCAACGCCAGCAGAATTGTCAATAGCGTCCGTATTTATCCGCCCGCCATTTTTAGCAAATTCAATGCGCCCTGCCTGGGTCACACCTAAATTAGCCCCCTCACCAATGACCTTGGCTTTCAAATCCAAACCATTAATTCTTATTAGGTTATTTGCTTTGTCACTAGCATCATCATGGCTCTGCGAACTGGCTTTTATATAGGTACCAATGCCGCCAAACCACAATAACTCACACTGGGATTTGAGCAAAGCCTTCATCAACTCATTGGGCGTGACACTGTCTGCGGATAGCCCCGTCAGTTTCTGGATTTCCGGCGTGAGAGCGATAGATTTGGAAGAGCGCGGGAAGATACCACCGCCCTTGGAAATCAGCTTCTTATTATAGTCCTGCCAGCTTGAGCGCGGCACATCAAACAGGCGCGCCCGCTCCTTAAAAGTCTTGGCCGTATCCGGGTCGGGATCTATAAAAATATCGCGGTGGTCAAAAGCCGCCACCAAGCGAATTTTCTTGGACAATAACATGCCGTTCCCAAACACATCACCCGACATATCACCAATACCAATAACATCAAATTCTTGCGTTTGTATATCCTTACCCATCTCGCGGAAATGCCGTTTGACCGCTTCCCAACCACCCTTGGCCGTGATGCCCATAGCCTTATGGTCATAGCCAACCGAGCCACCGGAGGCAAATGCATCGTCGAGCCAGAAACCGTAATCAGCTGCAATGCCGTTGGCTATATCCGAAAATGTTGCCGTACCTTTATCAGCTGCAACAACCAAATACGGATCAGGGTCATCCCAACAGACCACGTCCGCCGGCGCGACAGTATCTTGACCTTTATAGGTGTCGGTTATGTCCAAAAGCCCACTAATAAATTGCGTATAGGCGGCAATACCCTCGGCGAAAACGTCGTCGCGACTACCACCAACAGGCAGTTTTTTCGGGAAGAACCCACCCTTGGAACCTACAGGCACAATTACGGCATTTTTCACTTGCTGGGCTTTCACCAGACCAAGTACTTCGGTACGAAAATCATCACGCCTGTCCGACCAACGCAACCCGCCGCGCGCTACGGGGCCAAAGCGGATATGTACGCCCTCCACCCTTGGGGACCAGACAAATATCTCGCGGTAGGGTTTCGGTGCGGGTAGAGCTTCCACGGCCTGGCTGTTGATTTTCAGAGAAATGAACGGATGCGGCTTGCCGTCTTTGTCGGTAATGTAGAAATTTGTCCGCAAAGCCGCTTGCAATACCAAAGCCATACGGCGCAAAGCCCGGTCATGGTCTAGGGATGCCACCTTATCCATCTGCGCAAACATTTTTTTCTCAATACCCATTGCTTTTTCGCGGCGGGAATCCATAGACATATGAGCCGACGGATCAAATTTCGTGCGAAACAACTCAAGCATAAGCCCCGTGATTTTCGGATAGCTGGCTAGTGCTTCGATTTGGACATGCTCAGACGGATCCAGCCCAGACTGCTTGCGGTAACGCGCCAAAAGCCGCAATACCGCCACCTGCCGCCAATGTACGGCTTGGGGAAGTACCAGCGCATTAAAGCCGTCATCCTCATTTTGGCCATGCCAAATCGACAAGAAAGCACCACAAAAAGCTTCTTCGAGACCCAAGCGATCTTCCGGCGTATAATCCAAACGCATTTCATAATCATGTACCCAGGTGTTTTCCGTATCCTTAGGGGAAATATTGTAACCTGTTTCCCGCACCACATGCAGACCCATATTGTTAAAAATCGGCATAACATCTGACAGCTCAAGCTGCTGGTTTTGGCTATAAAACTTAGCCCGAAGCACTTTTTTCCCATCATCACTACGCGTATAAACGCGAACAGATGTCGGTTTTATGCCGTTCATCGCTTCAATAGCAACAATATCTTCAATGGCTTCCTGAGCGTCAAAACTGGCTTGATAGGCGGCAGAAAACGCGTACTTGTATGCACTTAACCTAGCGTTAATATCCCGGTTTTCGTGTGCTTCCGCTTGAGCTTGCAGGCCTGCACTCCAAGGCTGGCTTAAACTGGCGACTTCCTTTTCGAGTGCGGCTAAGTCAGGGTTTTCATCATTATCCGGGTCCATCCCGATTATAAAGTGCACCCGCGCCATAGGAGAATCGCTGTATTGGGGATAGAAAGCCGAGACCCGGCCTTTCCAGGCCGCACTTAAACTTGCGCCTACTTTTTGGCGCACTGAGGTGTTATAATTTTCGCGCGGCACATAAACCAATACCGAGACAAAGCGGTTAAACGGATCTTTTCGCACAAACATGCGGGTACGCGGCCTGTCAAAAGCTTGTGCTACCCCGGTCGCAATCCGGTATAAATCGTCCTCAGAGCTTTGGAACAATTCATCGCGCGGATAGGATGCCAAGACAAATTCCAGGCGCTTGGCATTATGGGAATCGGGCGCCGCACCGTAACGGTGAAGTACTTGTTGGACTTTGCGTCTGATGAGCGGAACAAATTTAGGCGAACGAGCATAGGCATCGACTGTAAACAGACCAACAATGCGCGTCTCGCCAATCACTTTGCCTTGCTGATTATATTTTTTTATGGAAATATAATCCATACGCACCCGTCGATGTACCCGCGAGAACAGATTGGATTTTGCCACCGTAACCGGGTCTTTTTCGAGTAAATATGCTTCAAGATTTGACGAAATCCGTGCAGGCTCACTAGATTGGCGCAAGATCATATTTGAGCGGTCACGCAACACGCCTAGACATGATTCCTCTATGACTTCTGGGTAGCCGTAATCATATGTCTCCCCTTTACCGCCTGCATTTTTTGCGTTGCCGCTAATATAGACAAATGTTCGTGTTCCCAAGAGAACAAAATTACCATCACGTATCCAATCGAGAAACTCTATCGCTTCGTCCAGAACATCGGGCGGAACATCGCCGTGGCGTTCAGATAACTGAGTAATATTATCTTCAAGTAAAGCTAACATTGGCTGAAAATCACTAATTACCGCGTCTAAATCATTCAGGGTTTTGACTATGTCTGCTTTGATAGTTTTGCGACCTTGGATACTTTGGCGCGGTATTAGTATTTGTATCAACGATTCGCTGACTTTTTGACCGCGATTGCGCCACAGACCATCTTCATTACGGTAGCCATCAATAATCGGGTGATAAAGCGCCAAAATATCAATGCCGTGGCTGGATATTTCACTGACGATAGAATCAACTAAAAACGTCCGGTCATCCGTGATTATTTCAACAACATCATATCTGTCTGCAAGAGCGCTGACCTGAGTTATTGGCTCTACGCGCACGGAAGATGTGCCAACTTTACGGCGGTCTCCGAACATCCAGAACCCGCGTGCGAGGGCTAAAATATCCTCTAACGGCAATATGAGCGCGTCGTTTCGAGATGTATCGTCATAATATGATCTGAGAAACTGCTCTGCGCCCAGTTCAAAACCGTCATTGTGATACCAGGAATCGTCGCCCATAGCTGCTTTTACAAATGCGGTTTTTGTGAATTTTAGTCCAGCCATAAGGGTGTCCCTAATTGTCTATATTATACAATTTGCACGATAAACAGGGCCAGCTGAACAGTAAATAGCTATTTTGCACCAAGATTGCTTTACTTGATACGCGCCCGGAACTTGACATCAAAGCTAGGGTCAGGGTCACCCGCAACCATAACACCGGAAGGGTTGACGCATAAATAAGTAATAGCTGGGTCGTAACCAGCGCTTGGTGTATACCCACAAGCAGCAAAATTTGCTGGCGGCGAGCCGGCATTCGAATACGCGACATCGCTGGCATAGTTAAATGTCAACCCACTACCATTATCAGTCCCCGTAACCGCCGTTGTTTCCGGCCCTCCGTCGTCTATATCACCATTATAAAATTCGATTTCTGGCGGTATTGCATCAATAATAACCACACTATCGGCGTCAGCGGCCCCATCTCCGGTATTGGTAAATCTGATGGTATAAATCACATCATTGCCCGGTATCATATACAAACCTTCAGACAATGGATCGTATATAGCTGCGGTTTTTTGCGCACCGAGTACCGCTGTTAATACCGGGCAAAAATTGAGGTCGTGAATGGATATGCCCTGATTGCCAGGATTTGCAGGCGCACCACTGCCGTTCCCGTAATTAATCACGACTGTGTCCACCGCCGAGCTAAATTCCAGTGTCATATTACCATTGCTTTGCGTTGGTGTTGAACTGGCATTGCCGGTTACAACACTCCCCGATGCACTGTTGGCAGTACTTGTAAAGAGCGTCACAGGTACAGGTGAACCACTGAGCGTCCCGACAACCGTGATTTGGTCTTCAAATTGTGATGTCCCGAAATCTACATCAAAAATACTCAATTGAAATTGTGCGACGCCCGTACCTGCTGTCCCTAATGCAATAGTAACATCCGTAGTGCTGGTGCGGTTTGGCGGGTTTCTCAGGAAATGCAAATCTGATTCGCCTGGTACTATTCCCCCCGTATCATATATACTTTCTGCAGGTGTCTGCCCGCCAAAATCCGGACTACTTAACAACGTCCCGTCCGGGTCATCCACGGTGATAGTTATGTTTTCACCCGCCACAGTGTAAGAATTACTCATCGATGCCGTCGGCCAATCTTGGATGTCCCAGTCAAGAACTGAGGGTGCCCCCGGGCAGGACAATGTCGGCACAGCCGGCGTGACTGGGTTTAAGGTAAGGGCCGCATAATCGTCCTCCCCGGTATCACCATTGCCAGGTGTAGAGTCCGAATCGGTTTGACTGGACGTAGAAATTTCACTGGTGATGGCAAATGATCCCGAAGTATTCACAAAGGCCGTGATTTGTACGCTCGCAGTTCCCCCGTCTGCAATCGACCCAGGAATTGTCCAGACGTTGCTGCCGGAATTATAATCACCACCGCCATTGTCCGAAACATAGCTAAGCCCTGAAGGAAGCGGCAGGCTAGCTGTCACACCAGTAGCGGCAATCGGCCCCGAATTTATCACTGTATAGGTGAGAATTACATTGATACCGACATTGGGCGTAGTGTCACTGGCACTTAGCGTTAGCGACAAATCCGCATCTGTTATCGCCGCAAAATATAGATTTGCGCGCTGAAAGTCCCCTGAATCCGCATTATAAAAATCACACAAATTCAGCACCCATGTCCCCAGCGCATTTTCGCCGTTAAAGTCAGACATATTCCCAAGCGGCCGCACAGAATTCTCATAGGGGGGTGCCGATGTTCCGTCCGCCGTATTATGAGGTGCCGTATTCACGTCATTACCCGCATCATCGTCAAAGCGCACATTATAGTTATTCAGACCATTGCCGCCATCATTCGTGACCAAGGATACTGTTGTGGCAGAAGGTGATGTGAGCGTTGCTTGGATGTCACCTCGGTAAGTGTGAGTGACCAACATACCCAAGTCAACATCTCCAATGGTGAAACTATCACCAACAACAATATTGCGTATTAAATGTGTGGAACCACAAGGGGCAACAGTTTCGTTTAGCGGCGCGGAAGATGTATTTTCGAAAGGCCCCGTCTGCGCCCACGCAGTTATGGCGGAACCTATCCGCGCCCAAAGTCACACAGCCACGCTCTCAATCATTTTTATTTTTGGAAACCTAATCACTGCTCTAATCGATACTATATTGTTCTTGGATCTGTTTTTGCGCTGACTGTGCAGTAGCTTTCTGTGTATTTCTTGTAGATGTCTGCCTACGGCCTGACAGCTTACGGATCGGCTTAACCAGTAATTCACCCCGCCTTGTGATGGGGGTGCGATCAGCAATGATCGTCAACGTTCCAGCGGTTTGGCGTATGCGCATATTGATAATTTTAGCTTGCCCCCGGCGCATATCCGGATTGCGAATATGCCAAATCTGGTCGCCGTCTATGATTTCGTCCGGTTGACCATAGCGAGATTTCATTGTCGTGACCAAGTTTTTCGCACGTTCGGAGCGGGCAGGAATTTGGTAGATAATTTGGTCGGCATTCGTGTCGCTTTCATTGCTCAAACCAGATAGGGTGATGCGCCCACCACGGTCATCTAAATATTCCGATGCCTGCACACCCGCCATCAAACGCCGCCCGGACACAGTTTTTAGCGATTTTCTTGGTGGTGTGTTAGCAAGGCTTGAAAGTTTTTCAGGATTTTGCCCACTTCCCAATAGCAAAGTAAAAGGTGTTTCGGCTGTATCTTTTTTTGACTGCGCCACAGCACTATGAGCGCTCAAAACTATAAAAACACACCCTATGACCCAAAAATATCTAGCTGTTCTTTGCATAGTCAACGCCTCAAATCCCTAAACCGGCTCCCCATAAGCCAAGCTTCATGGTCAAAAACTAAAGTGAGAGCCTTAAGAAAACAGTAATTTTGCTGTTATGCGCAGGATGTTTCAACTGGAAATTGGACAAATGCAGGATTTTATGCTATACAAAGACTACAGGAGATAATTATGAGTGTAAGTGAACTGCTAAAAAACAAGGGCAACGCCGTATATGCGGTACGTGAAACCGCCACTTTACGTGAAGCTATAGCCTTGCTTAATGCTAAAAACATAGGTGTGGTTCTGGTCACAGATAAAAATGGCCATATGAAAGGTATCTTGTCCGAGCGGGATATTATCCGCAAAGCCTTAACCCGCGAAACAGGGACGCAAGAAGCTGGATTTCGCGACGAGCTTGTCACTAAAACCATGACCAGCAAGGTTTTCAGCGTGGATGAGGACGCCAGCATCGACGCCGTTATGGAGATAATGACCAATTCGCGAATAAGGCATGTACCCGTGCTTGACGGCGACAAGATCATGGGACTTGTATCCATCGGCGATGTTGTCAAACGCAAAATTTCTGATGCGGAAAATGAAGCCGCCGTATTGCGTGATTATATTGCGACTGGCTAATATATTAGGTCTGGCTAAAAACTTCCTAAATCAGGACGAGTGCCGTCTTGTTATCCAAGCGCGTCCGTCTGGATTGAATTTTGATCTAAACTTTGTGGGGCTGGCACCTGTTATTTTCTTAAAATGATGCCGCAAAGTTTCAGGAGTTTTTAGGCCTGTAATTTCGGCAATCTTCTCTATATTTAGATCCGTAGTTTCCAACAAATCCTTGGCAAGCTCCACCCGTTCCCGTGTTATCCATGAATGAGGGCTGAGGCCAGTTGCAACCCGAAAACGGCGCTGTAAAGTGCGCGGTGATGTATTGCAAATTTCCGCCATACGGCCAATCTTCCAATCTTGACCTAGTTCCTCGCGGATAGTGTCCAATAATTTAGCCACATTACCTCTATATTCATGGGCTACCGGGCGCAGTATAAACTGTGCTTGCCCACCATCCCTATGTGCAGGCACTACAAGCTGCCGCGCTACTTCATTGGCATATTCAACACCAAAATCGGTCCGGATAATATGCAAACATAAATCAATGCCAGCTGCAGATCCCGCAGATGTCAGAATATCACCGCTATCAATATACAAAACATCCGGATTAATGGAAATATCAGGGTAACGCTCGCTCAGAATATCAACATATTTCCAGTGGGTTGTAACCTTGTATTTATCTAGCAAGCCACACGCCGCCAATACAAATACGCCAGAACAAATGGACGCAATGCGAATGCCTTTTTGGTTAGCGTCTATCAAAGCTTGCTTCAAATCCGGCGGCACCATCCTGTCCACACCGCGCCAGCCTGGAATGATTATCAGGTCGGCGGCAGCCAATTTCGTTAAATCTTTATCCGCCTGTATGACGATATTTCCAAGCCCGCGAATTGGTTGTTTGTCTACGGCTACGACTTGACAATCATACCAGGTAGAAAATTCGGGTCGCGCCAAAGCAAATATCTCAACAGCCAAAGAATATTCAAACGTACATAACCCGTCATATGCCAATATACAGACTTTTTTGTTCACTGTTTTTTCAGCAGATATGGTTTCCCCAGACATATTGAACTCTTCACTTATTGTTAATACGCCCCACGAATTACAAACCTGTAATACACTAGCAAGGTGGAAAATAAAGGCTCCAACTGACATTTGTCTGCATAAAAATCGGCGCAAGGGCGGCGGCTTTCAATTCAAGGCTAGCCATGTCGCTTAATCCGCGAAATTTGTCCGTTTTTTCGACTTGCACAAAGTAAACTCAATAAGTCGACCAAATTGGAGGCCTGTCACAGATAGAACCGCTACACCCGAAGGAGGCTTTCTAAAAATCGGCATGGCTTGCACTGGCAACATTATGGCTTGCTAATATATACTTTTCTTTACATGACTTGATTTAGGTCAGTTAATATGACCTAAATTGCGCTAGGAAGCATATATGAGTAAAGTTTTGACAGACAGTTTTGGCCGCAATGTCACTTATTTGCGCTTGTCCCTCACGGATCGGTGCGATTTACGCTGTTTCTATTGCATGGCTGAACAAATGGTGTTCTTACCTAAGAAAGACCTGTTGAGCCTTGAAGAATTGGGTCATGTCGCAGATGCATTTATCGCGCGCGGTGTGCGTAAAATACGCCTAACGGGCGGTGAACCATTGGTGCGCAAAGGTTTTCTGACTTTGGTGGAGCATTTATCACGGCATCTAAATGCGGGACTTCTCGACGAAATTACGCTGACCACAAACGCCACGCAATTACACAGGTTCGCTGGACGGCTCAGAGATTTAGGCGTGAAACGAATCAATGTCTCTCTTGATAGTTTAGACCCGCTCGCTTTCAATCGCATCACACGCGGCGGAAACCTGACACGGGTTTTAGAAGGCATAGACGCCGGGCTAAGTGCTGGACTGAAATTAAAAATCAATACGGTTGTCTTGAAAAACGACAATGCTGACGACATCCCCAACATGGTAACATGGGCGCATGAGCGCGGCATGGACATGACGCTCATCGAAGTTATGCCTATGGGCGACACAGGCGAAGACCGCTTTGACCAGTTCATCCCTGTTTCGGAAATCCGTAATAATTTAGAGAAAAAATGGGCGCTACACGAAACAGCAGAGACCACAGGCGGCCCTGCGCGTTATGTGAACATTGCCGAAACTGGCGGACGCCTCGGTTTCATCAGCCCTCTAAGCAAAAATTTCTGTGCGGGCTGTAATAGGGTGCGTGTCACCTGCACGGGGAAACTCTATATGTGCCTAGGTCACGGCGCCCACGTAGATTTGCGCGGAGCATTACGCGTTGGCGGCGCAGAAACTCTTGATTCTGCCCTCAACCAAGCCATGATAAACAAACCAGAAAAGCACGACTTTGAGATTAAAAAATCTGGTAATAAATCTGGAACTACTCGTCACATGTCAGCTACGGGTGGCTAGAGCAACGAAACCGAATGTAGAACCACTTTGAGCGCTTGATTTTACACCGTGAACAGGAGCCGTTCACGCCGTGATGCCATAGCATCACAAGGGGACGACGACGCATTCAGGGTGCAGGGGTATCGCATGAACGAATTTTAAAGCGAGATTACCACGTATACATCCCCACCACCCGCTCACCCCTGTGCATACAGGGGTCTACCTCCGCGTAATCGTGCAAAAACACAAAATCCGGCGATGGATACCTGCATACGCAGGCATGAGCGGGACATAATGTGCGGTGTATATGTATAAATCACTTCCTAAAATACATTCATGCGATACCCCTGATTCAGGGTGTAAAAGCAAGTGACCGGGTTGAAAAAACCTTATATATTTCAACCCTTTACTAATGGCTTGGGCGATCTTTGTTTTTTGACGTCGTTGCGTTCCTTGACCGATGCTAAAGCATCGCTCTGCGAACCGCGCCTAGGCAAAAAGCAAATCTCATCCCATCAAAGTGATTCTACATTCGGTTTCGTTGCTCTAATATTTTCTCCGCTCTTTGCATGTCTTCCTGAGTGTTAATATTGAAAAACGGATCAACACCGTTTTTCTTGGTAAATAGACATATTGTTGTCTCGCAGGACATCAAAAAACTGCCTACTTTGTAATCCCTCCCCCCTTGCAAATATGCACGGAGATTTGAAGCCTCACCAACAGGCCAAAATCCGCATATTTGATGACGCCTGTTTTCCACCTGCGGCAACACTATGCCATTACCTTGGATGTTCGCTAACATCTCTGCCAAGCAATCTGGCACAAATGGCGTATCTCCAGATATGGTTAGAACACGCTCATAGCCAAGCCGCGCCGCCCATTCCATTGCCGTCAAAATACCCACCAAAGGCCCAAATTTTCCCGCGATTGCATCTGGGAAAATTGGCAGTCCGAATTCGCCATATTCCCTTTCTTCACCATTAAGTGCCAAATCAGAGACCTGTGGCCGCATACGTTCAATCGTGTGCGCGAGCAAAGGCTTCCCGGCCAGAGGCGCCAGCATTTTATTACTGCCAAATCGTTTGGAGGTTCCGGCGCATAAAATCATGCAAGGAAGTTTTCCGGTAGGGTGTTTTTTTCTAGCCATACACGCGTTTAACTATATATGCAGACAAATGAAAGTCGCACTTTTTGCTAGCCTGTTTTTTCTCACCGCCTTGCTTTACGCCAGTGTTGGCTTTGGCGGAGGTTCCACCTATACGGCCTTGCTGGTGTTGGCAGGTGCCAATATCCTGATCATTCCTGTGATTTCTCTAATGTGCAATATTTTAGTCGTGAGCGGCAATACTTGGCGGTATAGCCGTGCTGGCCTCATATCGTGGGCGCGTGTCTGGCCGTTCATGGTGTTGTCTGTACCTATGGCCTTGATTGGCGGGCGCATTCATGTGCCCGAAACCATATTCATTGGCTTACTGGCGTTGGCGCTTTTATTCGCAGGGCTGTCCCTGTTGTTCAAACCAGCGGTAAAACCCAACCCAACAGCTGCGGCATCTCTAGCGCTCAGTGCAGTTATCGGTGCAGGTCTTGGTTTACTATCGGGTATTGTTGGCATTGGCGGCGGAATTTTCCTAGCCCCCGTCTTGCACCGCATAGGTTGGGGCAAGGCCAAGGAAATTGCGGCTCTGTGTAGTCTTTTCATTTTGGTTAATTCCGTATCTGGCCTTACCGGGCAATTGGTCAAGCTTGGCGGTCTCGAACAGTTGGAAAACACCCAGCCCTATTGGCTACTCGCCCCAATGGTTATCATTGGCGGCTTTATTGGCAACCGCATGAGCGTTAAGGTGTTTTCAGAAACCACCGTGCGCAAGATGACGGCAATTCTGGTTCTATTTGTCGCAGTTAGATTGCTCTGGAAATTTTCACAAATGATACTATCTTAGACCTATGATAAAAATATTATATTTTGGGCGCTTGCGCGAAAGCGCAGGGCGGCGCGCGGAGACGATAGCTTTGCCTGAAGGTGTGACCACAATTTCCGCGCTAAAGCACTGGCTGAACACCGCTCATGAACTGGACGGCGCGTTGGACGATCCGTCTGTGAAAACCATGATTAATCAGGCGCTCGTCTACGCAGATATACCGCTGAGCGGCGACGAGGAAATTGGCTTTCTACCCCCGGTCGGTGGCGGTTGATGATAAAAATTATCGACACCCCCTTTAACCCCGTAATAGAACTTGAAGCTTTCACCAAAGCCAATAGCGATGCAGGGGCTATCACCAGTTTTTTGGGGCAAGTCCGAGGCGAAGCAGGTAGCGTCCACGAACTATATCTCGAACAATATCCTGGTGTTACCAAAGCTGGTATTCAAGATGCGGTGACCAAGGCCAATGCCCGTTGGACGCTCACGGGTGTGATGGTTATCCACCGCACCGGGGCTATGGGCGTCGGCGAACCTATAGTTTTAGTGGCAACTGCGGCAATACACCGCCGGGACGCTTTCTTGTCTTGTGATTATTTAATGGACTATCTGAAGACAGAAGCTGTATTCTGGAAACGACAGACAGGTGCACACGGCAATAAATGGATAGAGCCGCGCGCAGAAGATTATAAAGATAGTGATAGATGGGACACGCTATGAAAGGCATTGACAAAACCAAAGAATTTAAACCAGTACGCATTGCCGTTTTGGTGGTCAGCGACACCCGCACATTTAAGGACGACACATCGGGTGCATTATTGGCAGACCGTGTGGTCGCTGCCGGGCATGAACTGGCAGACAGAAAAATATTACGCGACGACATCCCTGCCGTTCGGGCGCAGGTCAAAGAATGGATTGACGCGGATGATGTAGATGTGGTGATCAGCTCGGGCGGGACAGGTCTTACGGGGCGCGACATCACCCCCGAAGCCGTCACGCCTTTGTTCGAGAAAACTATAGAGGGCTTCTCCCATGTGTTTCACATGGTCAGCTTTCAATCAGTTGGCCTATCGACACTAGCCTCCCGCGCCATAGCCGGTACGGCCAACGGTACATTTATCTTCGCCCTACCCGGCTCTAATGGTGCTTGTAAAGATGGTTGGGACAAAGTCATCTGCCCGCAACTGGATAGCCGCCACGGGCCGTGTAATTTGGTTGAACTTATGCCCAGACTTACTGAAACATGAGCAACAAACTTACACATTTCGACGACCAAGGCCGCGTTAACATGGTCGATGTTTCGGATAAAGCCGTGACGGAACGTGTGGCGATTGCTAGCGGATGTGTGCGTATGCGGGTAGAAACTTTGGCTCTGGTTAAATCCGGCACAGCCAAGAAAGGCGACGTCATTACGGTCGCAGAAATCGCGGGTGTTATGGCGACCAAGCAAACTGCCAACCTGATCCCGCTCTGCCATCCCTTGCCGATTACGAGTGCAAAAATAGAGATCGAACACGATGATAACTTGCCAGGCCTTCGGGTAAAAGCGCGTGTCAAAACCACCGGGCAAACGGGTATTGAAATGGAAGCCTTAACCGCCGTATCTGTGACCTGTCTTACTATTTATGATATGCTGAAAGCCGTAGATAAAGCCATGCAGATTACCAATATTGAACTGTTGGAGAAAACGGGCGGCAAATCTGGTAGCTATAAGAAACCAGATAGCTATAGAAAAACTGGCGGAGACAATAATGGCTAAACTCATTTCTGTACCCGAAGCGCTTGCGCTCATTACAAAAACACCAATTTCACAAGAAACTTGCGTAATGCTCAAGGAAAGCTTTGGCCATGTTTTGTCTCAGAATGTTGATGCCAAGGTGACACTACCGCCCCATAATGCGTCTGCCATGGACGGGTATGCAGTAAAACTGGAAAATCACCACAAATTAGGTTCCAAATTCACCCTTATCGGCGAGGCTCCGGCTGGGCGCCCATATGAAGGCGTAGTCGGCGCGGACGAGACCGTTCGGATTTTCACAGGCGGCGCAGTCCCAGATGGGGCAAACCATGTCATTATGCAAGAAAATGTGCGCGCGAATGGAGATGTCATAACCCTTACTGAGCCGATCTCCCCGGCTTCCCATATTCGCAAGGCAGGTATAGACTTCAAGACGGGTGACAGAATTTTAGCCAAAGGCACACAAATAGGTGCCTATGAATTGGCTATTCTCGCAGCCGCTAATTGCGATACATTACCGGTCACTTTCGCCCCCAAAGTTGCTTTAATAGCCAATGGTGATGAATTGGTTGCGCCTGGGAAGATGACCAATATGGGGCAGGTCATAAGTTCAAATCCTTACGGCCTTATGCCTTTACTTAATTCTTGGGGGGCAAATACGATCAATATGGGTATCTCCAAAGATGACCCCAAAGCTATTCGGGCGCAAATTGCCAGAGCCGTCCACCAAGGTGCCGATATACTCGTCCCCATCGGCGGCGCTTCGGTCGGTGATCACGATTATATGCGTCTTGTATTTGCAGAGCTTGGCTACGAAAAAATATTCGAGAAAGTTGCCGTTAAGCCCGGCAAACCCGTTTGGTTTGGCACTATGGCCAACCAAGATTACCCACAATACGTACTCGGCCTGCCCGGCAATCCGGCGTCTGCTTTGGTGACAGCACATTTATTTTTAAAGCCGCTAATCAAGGCGCTGACAGGCGCAACCACTGCACATAAGTTCGTCAATGCTCGCATTACCCACTCTGTAAAAGCCGCCACTTGGCGGGCAGAATATATTCGCGCCCATGCCGTAGTAGACGAAAACGGGATGTTACACGTCACAGCCATACCGCGCCAAGACAGTTCTTTGCTAACACCGTTTTTGACTGCAAATTGTTTTTTAGTGAGAGAGCCACAAGACCAAGAATTAGCAAAAGGCGACCGCGCCAAAATTATGCTAATCAAACCACTGAATTAGGTAGTGTACTCATAAATTCAGGCCGCAATAACTTCACAAAAGTGGGTGAAACTCATAGGGTGAATTAAGATTCAATCCACCCTATCAATTTATTTCACGCTTACTTTTGTGGGCCTTTGCGGTTTACGCCTAGCATTAGCAAGATTGGTGCCGCCACAAATATCGACGAATATGTACCCACGAACACACCCCAAATCATAGCAAAAGCGAATCCGTTCAGACCAGGGCCGCCCCAAATATATAGAGCAAGCAAAGCTAGCATAGTGGTGAGAGAGGTCAAAATTGTTCGCGACAATGTGTCATTGATTGACATATTCAGGACTTGCTCCAGAGGCTTTTTCTTAAACTTGCGCAAATTTTCGCGAATCCGGTCGTAAACAACCACAGTGTCATTGAGCGAATAACCAACAATAGTCAAAATCGCGGCAACGATGGACAGATTAAATTCAAGTGCCGTGAATGAAAACACGCCGATCGTCAGGATGACATCATGGGTCAATGCGACCACAGCGCCGAGGCCAAATTGCCATTCAAAACGGAACCATATATAGATCAGCACCATTATTAACGCAGCAAGAACAGCTTCAATCCCTTTCTTCTTAAGTTCCCCCGAGACCTTCGTGCCCAAAACTTGAACACTTAAGGTGTTCTCGGTTTTGGCCACTTCCGGGTACATTTCCACGACAGCAGCTTGAATAGCCGTCAAAGCAACTTGCTGCGCTTTATCGTCGTTCTCGTCACCTTCGAGAGCAGGTTGTTTCGACACGGACAGGCGGATAGCTTGTACCTTGTCTTTGTCGCTTTGACCAATGGTCTGGATCGCCAACTCACCCATACCGAGGCCTGGCCCAAGATCCCGAATTGCGCCGAGATCAGCATCGGTCGGACTTTCGTCCAAATGAAACTCCCAAACCGTACCGCCTTTGAAATCAAGACCGTAATTTAGGTTTTTTGTGGTGAACAGAAATATTGAGGCAATGATTGCCAATACGGAGAGAACCATCGCGACCAAACGAACCTTCAAAAAGGGAATTTTCGTGTCTTTGGGGAGATGGCGTACTAAGGATATATCAAACATGGGGCACCTATATTGGGAGTTTTTTAGGCCGCGCATGGCGCAACCAAGTGGCAGTCATCAACCTTGCGACGACAACGGCAGTGAAAACGGACATAACAATACCAATGGACAAGGTCACAGCAAAACCGCGAATTGGGCCTGAGCCAACAAAGTACAACGTCAGCGCTGCAATCAATGTGGTAATATTGGCATCCAAAATCGGTGCGAGCGACAAACGGTAACCCGTATCAATAGCATTGATGGGTCCGCGCCCGTTTTGGGTTTCTTCTCTAATCCGCTCGAAGATCAACACATTGGCATCAACCGCCATACCAATCGTCAGGATAATCCCGGCAATGCCCGGCAAGGTTAATGTGGCCCCCAAGAGCGACAGCGCCCCGGCGATCAGCACGATATTTGTCGCAAGGGCAATATTGGCAAATGTGCCGAACCTTAGCCCGTAACTCAGCCACATAAATATGGCCACGCCAACAAGACCCAGCATTGAAGCAACTTTACCAGCGTTGATACTGTCAGCCCCAAGTTCTGGCCCTACCGTGCGTTCTTCTGCGATATTAAGCTTAGCGGGCAGTGCGCCAGCATTGAGGAGCAAGGAAAGCTCCTTGGCACTTTCCATGGTGAAGCTACCTTCAATAAAGCCGCGCCCGCCACAAATCGCACCGTTAATATTCGGAGCCGTGATGATCTCGCCGTCGAGCACAACAGCAAATGGCTCACCCACATGCTTGGACGTGAAATCACAAAATTTGCGCGCGCCTGTAGCATTATAAACAAAGTTAACAATGGGGTAGTTGTTTTGGGGATGTAGTCCCTCCGAGGAACTTTTCAAATCCGCTCCCGTAACAATTTCGCGGTCAAAAACCATCATATACCCACCGCCGTTTTTCTGTGGGTAAGCGACCTTACCGAGTGGACATTGGTCATCTTCTACACAAAGCCTGAGAACAACGTCGTCTGTAACGGCAACTTGGTGAAAACCAAGTTTGGCCGTTTTGTCAATCACGGACTTAAGTTCATCCACATTCTTAGCGCCCGGGACTTGCAGGAGGATACGTTCCGCCCCCTCTTTGGCCAAGGTCATTTCGGTTGTGCCTGACGGGTCAATCCGTTTACGCAAGACTTGTATTGATTGCTCAATTGTCCGATTGCTCAAATATTCGATATTTGCTTTTGAAACCGTCACTTTATAGCGCAGATCACTGAGCTTTTCGATGACCAGTGTTTTACCGCCGCCGCCAAGTGCATTAGCATCTACGGCGACATTTTGTTTGCGCATAATGGGAACACCTTTTTCGGCATCTGCGGCATTCTTATAAGTGACGAAAATCGCTTCGTCCCGAATGCGCAGAGTGGCCGAGACACGGTCTTCGCGTAAAGCAGCCCGCATACCTGCGAGTTCAGACTTTAGGGTTTTCTCGACACCGTCTTTAAGGTCTACTTCCAAAAGTAGATGCGCGCCGCCTTGGAGATCAAGGCCGAGATTAAGAGTTTGACTTGGAAGAAAGCCCGGAAGAGCTTCGCGAGTTTTCTCGGACAAGACGTTAGGCAGTGCAAATAGCAGCCCGAGCATGATAGCTCCGAGAATAAGAGTTATTTTCCAGCGTGAAAAATGCAACATTGCATTTCTCCTTTATAATATGGGTGGGTGGTAAAGTACCGCAAATTCAATGGCCGTACTACTAGGAGGATTCCTATGACAAGCAAATGGTTTTTGCGTGTAAACAGAAAATGAAAGTCACTACTATTCAGTCAACCACGCGGGATTTTATTGGTCGACTTCCTACGCTCAAGCCAGAACGCACATTTATTATCATAGTATTTAAAAACTCGCGATTGCCAATGTTGTGCAACACATCGGCGGCATTAGGAAATTCATGTCTAAAAAATGTGGACTGCGCCATCAACTGTTTGAGCGAATTTTGCGCTTTAGAGAAATGCGAACCCATATTACCTGAGGACAGACCATCCCCCACCCCAACACTTCGCCCTTTTTCAGAAAGGATGGAAACCGGCTCGTTAATTGAATTGCGAAATGGAGCTTTGAGGGAAGAGTAAACCACCAAAGTGGTTACCCATCCATGCTGGTATGTCTGGTATGTATAGACACTAGGGGGGGAATAAATTGCGGGTTTTGAAGTTTGCTTAAAGGGCAGGATCGTTTTTTCGGTAAGTACTGGGACAGCTACGCGTCTAACACTGCCTTCCAAACTTCCAATGTTTTGCCCTATTTCCAGATGACTGTTTTTACGCAGGGATTTGGGAATAATCAGACTGGCACCAACAATCACTGCCCCAAATATTAGAAGTAATTTCCAATATAGAGGTTTCATCTGCGTGCTCCCGATTAGCTAGGTTTGGTTATTTCTTCTTGTCTTTACCACTGTCATTGGCCGCGACAGTTTTATCGACGACATCAGACAGCATGGACTTGACCACTTTAACCTTCATATTGTTACCAAGGTCAACCGTGAGGAATTCATCGGTGACTTTAATAACTTTACCAACAAGCCCGCCGCTAGTGATGACTTGATCACCGCGTACAACAGCAGACAGTTTCGCCTTATGATCTTTCAAACGTTTATTTTGTGGCCTGATAACCAGAAAATAGAAAATCAGAAATATCGACACCATAATCAGAAGAAGTGGGTCGCCAAATCCGCCTGACTTGGCTGGTGCTGCTTGCATAAATAAATTTAACATAGATGTGTCCCGAAACTATGAACCCTAATTGGACTCTTGCTTTAGGGATATATAAGCGCAGTAATTCTTATTGCAATGCAGGAAAGCCGATAAATTCGGATTATTTATTGCAAGCCGTATTCGGTAGGCGTAAAATCTGCCCGGGCTGGATTGGAGTTGATGTATCAATACTGTTAAATTCAGCCAACTCGGTGTGGGAAATACAATAACGCCGACCGATACTATACAGGCTATCTTTGGGTAGCACGGCATAGGCGTTTCCGCTTCGTACCTTAATACCCGTTTGAATTGGCATAACTTGTCGGACAACGCCAAATTCAGAACGGCTTTGCTTTTCTATTCGCGGTTTTATTTTTGTCGTCGCCGCAGGAACTTTTGGTGCCGCGCAGCGGCTAGCCGGCAGAGCCAAAGCTTGGCCAATACGGATACCTGTACCGCCAAAATCGTTCTGATTTTGAATATCAACAACTGTTACACAATTTTCCTTGGCCAGCTTATACAAAGTATCATCTTTGACGACACGGTGAATGCGTGTATAGGTCACTGGCCGATATTCAGAAACTGTGGCTGGGGCAGCCTGCACAGAGATACTCGTATTTGGATTAGTATTTGCATAGGTAATTTGGTTTGCTACTGGCGCGGCGTACAGGCTCACCTTAGCGCCAGCATATTTATTTGTTACCACGGGAATTGTTGTCGCTTGAATTTTCTGCGCAGATGTTGTGACCGCAATTGGCTCAACGGATGAATAAGTCTCCGAAATACCGACCTGGCTGTTTACCTGCGCATTGTCTGCATTAATACGGCGAATTCGTTCTTGAAGCGCAATATCCGCAGGTGAATTAGCAATAATGACCTGTTGTTGCTCTGGAACAACTTCGCGGACAACCGTGTAATTGTTCTGCGCAAATGCCGGAGCCGACAGTGTAGCCAAAATTGTAGATGTGATCAAGATACGGCGTATCATAATAGCCTCCCGGGTTATTAAATGTAATTCTGGAGGCTATATTTGACTATTATGGTAAAAGAACGGTTAAGGAGAAAAGATAAAACCTCTACATGGATTTGGCTTTTCCGGCTTCCATGGCTGGCAGTTCCATCGGTAATACCTGGGTTTCCACTAATTTTTTGCCATAGATTGCGGCGCACACCAGATAGCCCTCAACCACGGCAACGATGATACCGTCCGAGGTTAACTGGCTATGCAAGGCATCAGGGATTACCCGCACTGATGCGCCGAGCAATATCCGGTCGAACGGCGCCTGCCCACGCCAGCCCAGCCGTCCGTCGCCGTGGTGTATAACTACTTTCGCCGCCTGTTTTTGCAATTTACTTTCCGCGTACTCCACCAAAGTCCGGTAGCGTTCAACGGCATAAACCCGCTTGCTCATTTTGGCGAGCACAGCAGCGGTATAACCACTACCGGAACCGATAACTAGAACTTTGTGGGGCGGTTTCACATCGAGGCTCTGGCACATAATGGCAATATCAAGTGGTGCCATAAGTGTTTGGCCGCACGGGATCGGCAATTGTTTCTCTTCGTAACTTTCCGGCACCAATTCGTCTGGAACGAATGCGGAGCGTTTGACCAATTCCATGGCACGCAACACATTGCTATCAGATATTCCGCGACCACGAAGCCGCATGATCATATCGAACAAGCCGGGTTCAATAAATGACACAGCTTAATCCTCGAAAAGAGCGCCAAGAACGGCTACGGTTTTGTAATGGGTGTGGTCGATATGGATGGGTGTGACCGAGATATAATCATCGTACACTGCGCGCAAATCTGTGCCAGCCGCCGGATCTGACTTGGCGCCTTTATAGGTTAGCCAATAATAATCGCCACCGCGCGGATGGGTGCGTTTGTCAATATTGCTCATCTCGAAATCCCGCCGCCCTTGGGTCGTGACGCGTATGCCTGCGACCTTGTCATCTTTAACATCGGGGAAATTTATATTCAGGACAACATCCTTAGGCCAACCATGCTTTAATAATTTTTTTATGAGCTTAGGCCCGTGTTCTAATGCGGCTTTCCAGTTCACTCTGCCCTTATTGTGGTTATAAAACCCCCGAGCCTGTGACAAGGATATGGACGGTATCCCCATTTGCATGCCTTGTAAGGCTCCAGCGACCGTGCCAGAAAACCCTATATCCTCGGCAATATTCTGGCCCCGATTAACCCCAGACAGTACCAAATCCGGCATATTATCCAACATGATTTCGCGCAGTGCCACAATCACGCAATCGGTTGGTGTACCGGAGACGGAATAGGTTTTATTGGCCAGCTTGCGGGCAAATACAGGATTATGCAAGCTTACGCCGCGCGACGCCGCAGATTGCTCGGTGGCCGGCGCAACAATCCACACATCATCACTCAATACATGGGCAATTTCGGCCAAAATTTCGAGGCCGTCGGCGGTTACACCGTCATCATTTGTGAGAAGGATACGCATGTTAATTTACCTCTCCCAATATATGTGTGGCCGAAATAGTGCTCAATCTCAGACACCTTACCCCCTCACCTTGTTCCTCTCCCACCGGGAGAGGAGACGGTGTGGAAGCAGTTTTTTTTATTTCAAGTGTTCGGTTTGGTTTTAGCATTTTCACCCTATGTCCGAGATAATATTGGTATTTGCGGCACCGTCTCCTCTCCCGGTGGGAGAGGAATAAGGTGAGGGGCTTGGATGCCAGCGAGGCACTCCGCGCTCACAACAATGATGATTAGACATCAATTGACCACCTCAACCCCGCCCATATACGGCACCAGTGCTTTCGGTACCGTAATACTGCCGTCTGCGTTTTGATAATTCTCCAGCACCGCAACCAAAGTCCGCCCTACGGCCAAACCCGACCCGTTGAGCGTATGGACAAATCTATTGTCTTTCTCCGCATGTTTATAGCGGGCGTTCATACGGCGGGCTTGGAAGTCTCCGCAATTGGAGACGCTAGATATTTCGCGGTAGCAATCCTGGCTCGGCAACCAAACCTCAATATCGTAAGTCTTACGCGCCCCAAAACCGAGATCCCCAGTACACAATTCAATCACTTTATAGGGCAGTTCCAGCCGTTTCAAAACCACCTCGGCGCAACCAATCATGCGGGCGTGTTCGGCTTCGCTGTCTTCGGGCTTTACAATAGACACAAGCTCGACCTTGTTAAATTGGTGTTGGCGGATCATCCCCTTGGTATCCCGCCCAGCCGACCCGGCTTCGGAGCGGAAACAAGGTGTATGGGCGGTTAGACGCAGGGGGAGTTTTTCCGCATCGATGATGCTTTCGCGCACAGTATTGGTCAGGGAAATTTCGGATGTTGAGATCATGTAGTGATCCCCTGTAGTCTTGAACATATCTTCTTCAAATTTGGGCAATTGCCCCGTACCGTAAAGCGCATTGGCGCGCACCAAAACGGGCGGCACCACCTCTGTATATCCGTGTTCTTCGGTCTGAATATCTAGCATCAAAGCCGCAAGCGCCCGGTCCAACCTTGCCAATTTACCACTAAGAACCACAAAGCGCGACCCGCTCATTTTGGCGGCGGTTTCGAAGTCCATCATAGGGGCGTTGGGAGCTTGGAGCGCCAGTCCTAAATCGTCATGAGCCTTGGGTTCAAAATTAAATTTTCTTGGTTCACCCCAGGTGCGCAAGTCCACATTTTCGTCCTCGTCGGCACCGTCCGGCGCGCTATCCGCTGGCAAGTTTGGTAATCCGGCCAGAAGGTTGGTCAGAACGGCTTTTTCAGAAGAAATCTGTTCGCTCATCATGGCAATGACGTTCTTAGCACCTGCGACTTCGGTCTTTAGGCGCTCGGCTTCGTCTTTGTCGCCGCGCCCCATGGCCGCTCCAATCATTTTAGACGCTTTATTGCGCGCCGCTTCGGCTTCTTGCTGTACCTTGAGGGCTTGGCGCACCAAGCTATCTTTGTCGAGAATGATTTGAGCTTGCGATTCCAGACCGCGCCTAGCCCATGCTTTATCATAAGCATCAGGATTTTGTCGAATGGCTTTTATGTCGTGCATTTTTATCTCTTTAGATGGTTTGAAACAGGCTATACAGAAGCCCGGCGCTAGCGGCAAGAACAAAGCAGACAGGCGGCAGCATTATGAATAATTCTCTTATCACTTGTCTTTCTTTTTTTGCTCCTTAATCAAATCCGCTATTTCGGGATCAATGATTTTATCGCGTTTCACATCAAATATCCGGCGTAAGAAACCCGGCGTCAGAGCCGAGAGTGGATTGACGGCGATCTGGGTCTTGGCGAACGGGCCTTTGACTGAATAATTGAGGGCGAACACGCCCTCGCCTTTCTTGCCGACTAAAATATCGCCGAGCACTGGAATGTCGCCGAGGATGGAGTTTACCGTATAGGACGGCACTAGCACGCCGTTAAAATCTACAGTTTTTGATGTAATGCCAATATCTCCCTCACCCGTTAAACCAAGAGCCGGCCCGGAAGCACGACCCTCTCGTATTTTCAAAACACCGTCCTTGAGTGCGAATTGCATCTCCATTTCGTTGAATTTAAGCCCACCACCACTGAGTGTATCTGAAAGGCCTTGTAAGGAGGCAAGCGAAAGTATTTGTGTGAAAGCGGGGGCGCGAATCAATGTAAACTTTTGCAGCTTCATTTCACCCGATAACCCGCCCTGCTTACCTGCAGGCGGCAGTTTCCCGTCTATTTGCAATATACCGCCTTCAATATTGCCAAGCCCGAGAAAGTTGAGCATAGCCACCGAAGCATCTGGTACTTCTACGCGCACTTTGCGCATGCTTACATCGCTGTCGCTGGTGATTTCGGTTAAAAACACGCCGCCTGGCCTTAACCCGGTTAAGCTTGCATTAGAGATATTTTTTCCTGATTGGGAAAACCTGATATGTGCATCCGCTAAAGCATAATTTTCTTCCAATGCGAGTTGCTTAAGTTTAGCCGTCAACTCTATTGGGAAAGCGACCGAACTGGATTGGGTATTGAACGCCTTGCTCACCCAAGGCTCTATATTCAAATAACTGCCGTCCAAAGCTATAGACAACACACCGCTTCCTATGGGCTTTGCCGAAATATTAGCGTCAACCAATCCAGCAATTTTAGTGACAGGCAAGTCTAGGGAAATTAACTGAAAGTTTTTCGCCAAAGCTACCGCCCCTTTAATACCCAACCCCTCTGAAATTACTTCTAAATTATCAATACGGCCACCTCCCTCGGGGTCTAAAGTAAGCCGCCCAGCCAACGTGCCATCAACATCTGTAGGTTTGTGCCAAAGGCTACCAATATTGATGTCAGCTTGTTTGAAATTGGCAAAAATATCAGCTTGATTACTGGATACGCCATCCCAATTCCCGCTGATATGCAAACCAACCTCGCCGCCGAAATGGCGGCGTAACCCTATTCCAAAAGCGTCCAAATCATTCCGGGTTATCTTGCCAACGAGCGTGTAGCTTGCGGGCGTATCTCGGAATTCAAGTGGCTTTTGCCAATCCAAAACGGCTTGCCATTTACCCAGTTTTACTGGCCCAGAAATCGTGATCGCTCGTTTATCTGCTTGCAGGGAAATAGTCCCGTCGTTCAATCTTTGATTGCCTATACCAACAGGGATTCCAACCCCCGTGAACTGACCGGATAATTCATAGAGAATTCGTTTTGGGTCAAATTTCACCAATAGTGGTCGCGTGATATGTATATCAATTACGCCTGTACCATCAAAAGCAGTAGGATCCAGACCAAATCTATTGGAAACCTCAAAGGGCGGAAAATTACTAATCCTGAGCATTTCGCCAACACTGCCTGTAGCCTGCAACGCAAGTGTAAAATCTCCACCCCGGGGACTCAATTTAGGGATAGTGACCTTGCCATTGTTCAGGCTCAATTCGTCTACATTACCTTTGGTAATATGAAAGTTTAGCTTATTACCCCGTAATACCCCGTACCCTGCCCCATTCCGTAGCCAAGGCATTTGGGGTATATATCGGACGACGACATTATTAGCATCGAATTGCACTTTTAAATGCTCGTCAGCAATTCTTTTGTTTTTGATGTCCTGAGCATCTAGCGCAGCATGGATTTTAATATTTCTAACGCTTCCCGCTCGCAAAGAATTGGCCACCCAATTTCGTCCCCCGATGACGAAATCCTTTGGCCAAAACCCCAGTAATTGCTTGCGATTAACGACTCCCCTGATGTTTCCGTCTGCGGTAATGTTGGTGAAGTTCCCGGCTTCATCACGTTTCAAACCAGCAGAAATATCTGTTTTAAATGCGCCAAAATCCAAAGCAAGTTTACTGAAATCTACACTTTGCTGATCCCAATTGTATACCCCCGTCAACTGACTGGAGCCAACCGACACCGGTCCATCAAACCTAGTCCCAGGGTTCAGGCGAGCTGACTTGATGTCAACATTAAACCCAATATCTTGCAAAAAGAAACCGAGAACACCGCTGGACGGATTGTCTAAATGGCCTGACGCGACAATATCCAGTGCCTCACTTTCCACTTCGAGCATTTGTATAATTATCTCTTTAGCGGATGCCCCGTAACTGGCTGCGATACGTGCATGGGTAAACGGTTTGTAACTCGAGCCAGTTTTCAGGCGCCCCTCCCCGGCAATCAGGTTCACTTGTAAGTTCTCTACGCCAACACCGCGTTTGGTAGAAATAATAGCGTTCAAATCTATTGGAGCTTCAAGCCTAGATAGGATTGCTACCGGCCCACGCTTAGGCGCTATTCTAGCCGGAACAAGATTATTAACATCAAGGCTTACATTAAGAGTTGCTAAATCGGGCGTAGTTTGTATTTCCAGATTAAATGCGGCCTCATTGTTATTGCCCATAACAAGAACGCCAACTGCATCCATCCACACTTTCCCGTCATTATGCGAAAATGACCCGCTCAAATCGTTAAACTGCACGTCCAAACCATTGAATTTATCTTGAAAATAAACATCTGCCGCAGTCACAGTAATATTTTCAATTTGCCCAAATAGATTGCCCCCCTCAGAGACTTTACCGGTTTGCCAAATGGCAGCAACATTTCCCAAAGTTGCGGGGGTGCCCAGAGAAACCTGTATAGATTTATCCGTACCGCGTACAATTGTTAATGCGCCACCATTTATGCCTAAGCTGACGATTTCGGGCGTTACGAATAAATTGTTCTTGATACGAAACTTTCCGCGAACATCCTTTATGGTCTGCCCCGTACCGTCCGCAGAAAGAATGTGCACCCCCTTGGCCAATATTTCGACCACCCCTTGTTCCTGTATCCAGCGGGCGGAGTAGCTATCGATTTCTGTGGTTTTACCGTCAAATGCTTGGGAAAACCAATGTTCATAATGGGGTTTGACAAATTCTAGGTCTACAGAAGTCCGTGTCATCAACAATGCCAAACCCGTCAACCAAACCAAGGCAAGCGTCATAACAACACTGGCAAATTCCAGGCCAATGCTAACAAACCAAGACCGAATTTCAGGCTCTATATTGTCTTTTTTCTTTGTCGGCTTGTCTTTGCCTGTTTTTTCACTCATAGCAAAATCCAAGTATTATAGGAGACTGTTTTGGAAATTGAACTAACACGGGGAAAGCTCGCACCGGATTTCACGCTGCCGACAGCCGAAGTTGGCAAAGGCAATAGTGAAATAACGCTATCAAGTTTACGCGGAAACATGGTTGTCCTGTTTTTCTATCCCAAAGATATGACGCCGGGTTGTACGACCGAAGCTATAGCGTTTTCGTCCTTGAAAAAAGACTTTGATACACTTGGGGTAAAAATAATAGGAATTTCCAAAGATTCTGTTGCCCGCCATGACAAATTCATCACCAAACACGATTTAAATATGATTTTAGCCGCCGACGAGGACGGTGAAGTTTGTGAGGCTTACGGCATTTGGGTTTTGAAAAAACTTTATGGCCGCGAATATATGGGTATTGAACGATCCACATTTCTCATAGATGCCGACGGTAAGATAGTCCAAATTTGGCGTAAAGTTCGCGTTAAAAATCATGCGGAAGCCGTTTTGGAAGCGGCACAAGGCACCCAATAATGACGGTTAAAAATCTGGCCATCGCCGTACTAAAGAGCGCAGAGCCTGCCGATAAAGTCGCGGCGGCTCACTTTATGTTTACCCAATGGAAAGAGAAAAACGTTACCATATCGGATACTCACGACGCAAACATTCCTGACATTCCAGGCAGACCCGCACTGCCGGAACTGGTTGATCCGAGGGATGTCAAGCGAAGGCGCATTGGTACACAAGCAGGGCGCATCGCTCTCTTGCATGCAATTGCTCATATAGAATTTAATGCAATTGATCTCGCCGCAGACATGGTGGCGCGTTTTGCCAACAGTCCACGCATTGCGGATGATAAACGTAGAGAGTTTATCAGTGACTGGGTCGGTGTGTGCGCAGATGAAGCTCGTCATTTCACCATGATCAACGAACGCTTGCTAGAATTGGGTAGCCATTACGGCGCTTTGACAGCCCATAACGGTCTTTGGCAAGCCGCGCTGAAAACTTCTCATGACCTGGCCGCCCGCTTGGTCATTGTCCCTATGGTGTTGGAAGCCCGTGGGTTAGACGTAACGCCTGGTATGATTGAAAAATTGAAAAGTGTGTCGGATGTAAAAAGTGCCGAAATTCTCAGCATTATCTACGACGAAGAAATCCCCCATGTGGCGGCGGGCACGCGCTGGTTTACGCATATTTGCGGTAGAGAGAATAGCAACCCTGAAAACACTTTCAAAACTCTTGTACAAACCTATTATAAGGGCGCTTTAAAGCCACCATTTAACGACGCAGCCCGCAGTTTAGCCGGGATGCCGATTTTCTTTTACCAACTATAGATAGGTGATTACGCAACATTCACCAAAAATATGTTTTTTTCAAATATAAGTCTGGTTTTTTCTTGAAAACTTGTTAAACGTTCTGTCTTATAATCACGAGTACCATAAACCCGGGGAACTATGCTAGATATTTCGCAATCAAGTTTACGAGAACATATGTTGAAAACGTTCCCGGAACGCCAGTTCATTCACAGAACCGGGGGGCGTGTGGACTATTTCATTCTGACAACCCGTGCGCAAATATCCATTTCTGCGGCTGCATTAATGGTCGCAGCTTGGTTTTTGTTTACATTTTTCAATGTTTTATGGGGTCAAAGTCCCCTGCGCTCGTCGACCAAGGAACTCATGGTGCAAAAAGCCCAATATGAGCGCTATCTGGTCGATATTGAAGCGCAAGAGCAAGACGCCCGCGCTCTATTAATCCAACAACAAGAACAGTTTGAATTGGCCGCTCAACATTTTGAAAACAAGCACAACACAATCGTCAACATGATCGCCAAAGGCGGCATAATCCCGACGGATGAAGAGTTGAATTCGACCAAATATGCTTCAAGCGAAGTCCTTATGGCACCCACCATTGCAGATGTCATCGAACGCCAACCCCGTATAAAATTTGACCAGCGCGGTAGCTTGACCACAGGCACTGTACTGGATGCTTCACTGGTAAACCTTGAACTAGACCAAAACAAAATACTGAATGATGGTGAGAACAAAATCCAAAGCCGTATCGAAACGGCAAGGGCAATATTACGGTCTACCGGCCTTCCTCTTGAGAAAATCTTGCAAAATGGCGGCGGCGGCATGGGCGGCCCTCTCGTCGAGATTGGTGACAAAACAATGCTTAAACCTGGCGCTTTTTTACCGCGACTTGAGGCGATAAAAGCCCGCTCAACTGAAATAGAAGCACTTGAGAAAGCACTAAACGCAGTGCCGCTTGCATACCCAATTGACGCAGAAAATTATGTGACCAGCCAATACGGGCGTCGAAAAGACCCGTTTACCAAGCGTCCAACCATGCATTCAGGCATGGATATAGCCTCTTACAAATTAGCGCCAATTATTGCTACGGCAGACGGGAAAGTTAAATTTGTCGGTAGGCGAAACGGTTACGGCCTAGTTGTAGAGATAAATCATGGTCATGGCTTTATGACCAGATACGCGCACCTTGAAAAAACTTATGTGAAGCGCGGGCAAAAACTTGAAAAAGGCGAAGAAATCGCTGGCATGGGGTCGTCGGGTCGGTCTACAAGCACACACTTACATTATGAAGTTCTGTTTGAAAACCGTACCTATAATCCAAAACTATTTATGAAAGCCGGTCAATATGTTCAGTAAAAACCAACCCTCTGCGAAGCCCGCAACCAGCAAGCCATCGGAACCTGGCAAAAAAAACCCACCTCCTATGCGTGCTAAATCTTCAAACGCCCCATCAATTCTTAGCCGGGACCTCGTTATCACAGGTGAAATTAGTACGGACGGTGATGTACAAGTTGAAGGACGTGTAGAGGGCAATATTAAGGCATCGAACCTCACCATTGGTGAGCAAGGCTCGGTCAATGGCAAAGTCACGGCAGGAAAAGTTCTAATTCGCGGTAAGGTCACCGGAAAAATTGACGCAAGCACTATCGAAATGGCTGAAACTGCGAATGTACTTGCCGATCTCGTGCAAGATCATTTGACAATTGCCAACGGCGCTTTCTTTGACGGTAAATGTACCCGTAAGAGCAAACCTGCCGGCGCCGTAAGCAAACCTAAAGCTTAGGGCGTAGACCCACGGCACTCATTTCTGAGTTGCGGCATTTACTCTAAGACTTACCACCTACCAAGCTATTTAACCAATCCGAAATTTCACCCATAGCCGCGCTTGTCGCGCTGTCTTGTGCATCAACAATTGCGGAGACTGTCTTAGCGCGCGCTCTGATTTCTTGGCGCGCGGTGTATTTACCCATCAGTTCACGTGTTTTGGCATCTGTTAATGTAAAGTCTAACTGCACCAAGGCTTTGGGAGCTGCCTCTTCTCCGTTATCAAATATGGCTTCAAACCGCCGTATTTCTATGTTCAGCCGATAATGTGCGCGTATTCCCCCCTTTGGCATAACGCCCGTAATCTGTTCGCTTGAAGCCAACGCATCAATGAGGGCTAGCTGGATTTGGTTCGGTACAGGCTCCGCCCAAAGCGCACCGCCTGCGGCTGTTAAACGGCGACCGTCTGGAGATAATACAATGTCCGTACCACTCAAAGCGCGCGGTGCTTGCGGGAAGCCGATATTAATAACTATTTTGTTTTCAACTGACACTTGCGACGAATTAAATGGTATGCTCAATCTGTAAACCGTTGGCGCGGGCTTGGGTTTTGGCAAAAACGACATGCAAGACGAAAAGCCGAATACCATAACTATGGTGGCAGAACCACCAATGATGCGGTTTAAATATTTCATTGTGGCAACTCCGTAATTTCTTTCTCCTGACCAACAATAAACTCAATTGGACTACGTTCGAGATCAGCGGACACTCGGTTTAGAGAATCGACAAGGGTTTTTAAATCCGCCATAGCCAAGGATAAGTCCTGCAAGCCGGTCGTCGCGAATTGATCTAGAGTTTTTCGGGCTTCTTCCGACAATTCCCGGCCATCTTGAGCTAATAATGCGTATTCCTCTAGAGTGTTTTCCGCCGCCTTTAGGGCTTTTTCAGCCTGTACCAGCACATTGTTGACACCATCACCTGCGAGTAATTTTGATACATCTTTGGCAGTGGTGTCAACCGCCAAAGATGCTGTAGAAAAATCGAGCGCAGCTTGTTCAACCACTTTCATAAACTCGTCAATACGTTCACTAGTTATATCAACTCCAGCGACCTTGCTCGTGATAATATTGATATTTGCCAAAATACTGTGTAAATCTGCTACCGCCTCAGGGCTTAGGATATTTACGGCGCGCGATAGAGCTAAGTTGACATTTTCAATAACAGACTCACTCCCACCGAGTAGATTGTCAAAGGTACTGCCGCGCCCTTCAATGTGGGGGATTTCATCACCCAATGCAGTGAAATCAAACCTTTGTCCCGATTTGCCAGCATATAATTGGATATAACTAAGGCCCGTTAGGCCGAGCGGTTCATTTTGCGCGTAACTATCTGTGTGAACAGGCGTGTCCGCCTGAACCTGAATATAGACAAGGACTTTCCCCGCATCATCTTTATCAAGGATGGTTTTGGTCACCTCACCCATTTTCAGGCCGTTAAACCGTACTTCGCTACCAACGGCAATACCGCGCGGCGGGGTGACATATTCGACAATATAATGGTCATATTCGTCATCAAATTGCCGACCGCTGATATATGAGAAAAACGCCACAATGCCAAATAAGGAGACAAGGACAAAGGCACCAATAACAGCGAAATTTGCTTTACTTTCCATATGTCTATACCTGCCCTTTGGCTCCGCTAATTTTGTTCTTTGTTCCCGGCGGCGCGTGAACGAGGGCCGCCAAAATATTCTGCCACCCATGGGTGATCATATTTCACCACTTTATCCAGCGGTTCAGCAATAGCAATATGTTTATCAATCAACACAGCCACCCGGTCACAAGTCTTGAACAATGTGTCCAGGTCATGTGTGACCATGAAAACGGTAAGGTCAAGCGCATCACGAAGCTCTAAAATCAAGTCATCAAATGCATCCGCACCTACGGGGTCAAGCCCTGCCGTCGGCTCGTCAAGGAACAGCATTTGCGGATCCAGCGCCAAAGCACGCGCCAACCCTGCTCTCTTTTGCATACCGCCCGACAAATCCGAGGGAAACAAAGTGGCAGCTTTTGGCGGTAAACCCACCATATTAAGCTTCATGTCGGCCAGTTCGCGCATGAGCGGCACGGGTAAATCTGTATGCTTGCGTAGGGGCACCATAATGTTTTCACGCACATTCAACGACGAGAACAACGCACCGCCTTGAAACAACACCCCAACACGTGTCTCAAATGCCCGTAAATCTTCTTTGCTGAGGTTCTGGCGGTTGCGACCAAAAATTTTAACCACGCCAGCTTCTGGTAGTTTTAGCCCCAGCAATGTGTTCAACAGCACGGACTTACCGCTCCCCGATCCGCCAACAACACCGAGGATTTCCCCTGCCCTTAATTGTAGATTGAGATGCTCATGAATAACATTAGACCCAAATTGAGACTTAATATCTATGGCTTGCACCGGGACACTTAAGTCCAGCTTATCATAATCAACGACCGCCATTACACACCCATCTTTAAAAACAGCATAGCAAACATAGCGTCCAGCATAATGATGGCAAAGATGGCTTGCACCACACTTGTCGTCGTCCGTTTCCCTAATGATTCGACAGAACCGCCAACAGCAAGGCCGTGGCGGCAACCAATAATCGCTATGATTAAACCATAAAATGGTGCTTTTCCAATGCCCACCCAAAAATGGTTGATAGAGACAACTTCGGTAATGCGCGCCGTAAACAATATTGGCGATATACCTTGTGACCAGGCAACAACCATGCCGCCGAGCAAGCCCGAAACCATGGCGAAGAATGTTAATATCGGTGCCGAAACCAGGCAAGCCAGCGCACGGGGCGCCACAAGTGTTTCGCCAACATTAAGCCCAATAACTTTCATAGCGTCAATTTCCTGGCGCATTTTCATAGAGCCTATCTCTGCGGTAAAGGCACTATTCGAGCGCCCGGCCATAAGGATTGCCGTAATGATAACGGCAAATTCACGCAAAACGCCAATCCCGACCAGATCAACGACGAAAACTTGGGCGCCAAATGCTTCAAGCAAGTCAGCCCCCATGAAAGCCAAGACACAACCAATAAAAAAACTCAGCACGGCTACAATGGGGAGTGCATCAAGCCCGACGCGCTCGATATGGGAAACCACGGACTTCCACCGAATTCTGTGGGGCTGAATGATCATTTTCCCAAGGACTGTCATAAAGAAACCGAAAAACGAGATCGTTTTATAGGTTTCGGAAATGCCACGCACAAAGCCCTCGCCCAATCGCGTTAGCGGGTCATACCAAGGCAGTGGCGGCAACATAGCAACACCAGCTTGGGCTTCGGCAGCAGTATGGATCAGCGTTCTTTGCCCCAGCGTGGCATTTTGTACGCGCCACATCCGGCACAAGCCATCATGACAACCGATAGTACGTGCCAATATAAAAGCCCCCGCCGTATCAATCATGTTCAGCTCTTTGAAATCGAATATAACGCCGCCAAATTCGTCATCGTCAACGCCGTAATCTTCGCCAGAAGACTTAACTTGTCCGTAGCCCAACGCCTTCAAATCCGTTTTTAAAGCCCTGTCGATAGATTTAATCGTATGCAAGTTCCACCGACCAAAGGCATGAACTATTAATTGCCCCTCGTCGATTTCCAGCCGATAAGCCTCATGGCTATTTTGTACGGTTGCGCTCATGCACCTACCGTGCAAATCCTAGGGCAAAGGTCAAGGGAAAGGGCATGAAATGTATCAATTAAAAGTGACCATGCAGAATCGGGTATAATGGCGCAGTCATTTGGCCTGCAAGGTGAGAATTTTGAGTTTAAGAACGTTTCGTAGACGCTCTGGCCGCTATTTGCAAACGGATGCGGTCGCCATAAGCATCGGTTACAGTTTTTAAATCTTCAATAGAACTTGATAAAGAGGTGTATTTTCGCCTGATTATAAAATTTGAGGACGCCTCTAAGGCTTTGCCGAATCCTGTTTCTGCTTCGCGCGCAACCAAGAGTGCGGCTTCTAATTGCGACAACTCCGCACCCAAATCTGCCATATCTTCAGCCATAACTAAAAACACTTCAGCCGCTTTAGTGGTTTGTTTTATTTGAGCTTCAGCATCGGCCAAATCAGCAGATAATTGCCGTGTGCTAACAGCCATTACAGGGGTAATAGTGCTTTGTTCGTCCGTTTCAAATCCGTTTAACAACACATTTGTTGCAGTTTGCGCCTTGTCGTTTGGGTCGCTTTTGCTCCAACCTTTAGCCTTAAACATACTCGTCAGGGAATGGGTTGCACGTTCAACTACATTATGTTCCGGCTTATCGAAAGTTTCTTGCGGTTGGTTAACAACAATCTGCGTTAAATCAACGGTCGAGCAAGCCGTTAGGCCAGCGATGAAAATCATTGTAAGGGCTGTTGTACAAACTTTCGTTAACTTCATAGTCATTCCCGTTCCAGCTTGCGCCGTTGTGATTTATATTGGACATTCTTAATACAGTAAACTGAAAGCAACATGAACATCCCTTTTAATGGTTAATATTTTGGACAGGCCGGATATGCAAGTGTGGATGTCAAATATAACTGTTATTGAGATTCACGGTTCTTGGTGCGGCTCCAAACCAATGCAACAACAATAAAGAGTGCTAAAATCACCAAACGCCTGAAATCCCAAGCCTCCATAATATCCGCGCCTGTTCTCCCTGCAAAATACTTATCCCAAATGCCCGCCAGTAACACGATGCCAACGAAAAACGGTGCGACAAAGCGTACCAGCACGATCATGAGTTTCCGTAGCCCTGGTGATACGCCGTGCATTTGCTCATTGACCATGGCTTTTTTCATGCGCCACCCGACAAACAAAATAGTCAATAGCCCAGTCAGAGGCAACATAACGGCTCCGGTTAACTCGCCGTCAATGACGTCCATAAATCCAGCGAGATAAATCGATCCAAAGCCAAGCAGCCACATAACAAATCCGGCAATGGAAGCAGCAACAACCCGTCTCAGCTTGAATTTCTCTGCCACCCAAGCAACCGTTGGCTCCAGCAGGGAGATAGACGAGGTTACGGCAGCAAAGATGGCCAAGAAGAAGAACGCAGCGCCGATGAAATTACCGCCCGGCGCTGACGATAGTGCCACAGGTAAAGTCTGAAAGAAAATCCCGGCTCCTGCCGAGAAATCCAGCCCGTGAGAGAACACAATTGGAAAGATTGCCAACCCGGCAATTAAGGCTACAGCCGTATCGGTCAGGCCGATAATGATCGCTGATTTCGGAATACTGATAGTTTTGGGCAAATATGAACCGTAGGTGATCATGATGGCACTGCCAAGCCCGATGGAAAAGAACGCTTGCCCCAACGCCGCCGTTGCGACTTTCGGCGTAATGGCACCGAAATCCGGTGCAAACAGGAATTTCAGTGCTTCCGCAGAGCCATTGGTTTTCTTGCCGTCCGCCATAACTTCCGTGCCAAAGCCAGAAACTAGGCTATATAATGATAGAGCAATCAGCAAAACAAAGAAGATCGGCATCAGGATTTTCGAGGCCATTTCAATGCCTTTATTGACACCGCGCGCTACCAGAAACGTTGTGAGCATGGCAAAGCCCGTAAAAGCCAGTAAGACATTTTTGGGCGCATCTGTAATTTTCTCAGGGGTTTCCACCATATGGCCAAATTGCTCAGCTATTTGTGTAGCTGATTGCCCCGTAAAGCTTCCGGACAAAAATTTAGGGATATAAACAATTACCCAAGCGGCAACAACGCAATAAAAACTGACAATCATAAAAGACGCGGCCATACCGGTTACACCCAGCACGCTCCACCCGCCCGAAACACCCGATTTCTCGGCAATATCATCAATACTACGAATAGCACTGGATGCGTTTCCGGCACGGCCAATAATAAATTCGCTCATCAATACCGGAATACCAATGAAAATCACACAGGCCAAATAGATAATAATGAAGGCGCCGCCGCCGTTTGAACCAGCCTCGGCGGAGAACCGCCAAAGATTGCCAAGTCCGACGCTTGAGCCTACCGCCGCCATAATGAATGCAAAACGTGATGACCATTGGGTCGTACCTGCAGAAACTGCTCCAGCCATAATTATCCCCTAATATAATTTCATTTTTATTTTCCACACAGTCCCAAACAATTCACTGCCAGTCAAGTTTTTCATAGTTTTTTTAAGGTTTTTTTGGAGAGTTTTTCAGTTCGATATTATACATCAGGTCGAGTATCGAACAAGATTTGGAAACGATACAAACCTTATCTATTCTTTGCCGATGCTATTTTAACCTAGGAAATACGCCCACATACTTGACCTTGCAACGGGCTGCGGAATAACGACT